>JBDHMC010000142.1:0-7472 GCA_039656355.1 Gemmatimonadota bacterium
CGACTCCAGTGCCGGCACAGCCAGATCCAGAGCGCTCGGTCCGCCGGTCGGAGCACCGGCCTGGGCCGCTCCCGCTGCAGAATAGAAAGTTGATGACGGATGAGGTTTTCGCGGAGCACGCCCTACACTAACGCCGGTTACCGGCCCCGCTTGATGATCGCCTCCTGGATCTCGATGTAGATGTTGATGTTGTCAATGAGCCCCAGGCGGTCGTTCTCCCGGTTCTGTCTTTGTGCATATCCGGAGGCCGACTGGAGAAGGCGGCGGGCCTCCTGGAACAGAGGTAGGGTGGCCTGGGCGGTTTCCTTGGTCCCAGGTTCCTGGCGGACAATCGCGTCTTTCAGGATGGCGTATCCAAAATAGAAGTCCACCTTCTGCCGCATGTCGTCGGTGATGTCGAATTGTTTCGCGAGCCGCATGACCCTGATCGCGTGGCTCCATTCTTCGGACTGGATTCCCTTCTGGTATGCGTTGTTGAAGAGCATGTCACACACGAAGTCAGCGGTCTGCGTTCCCCGGTCCACCGCCTGCTGGAGCAGGGGAATCGCATCGTCGATCCGACCCTCCTGGAGGAGCCAGCTCCCCTGCCGCGCAGAAACGTTGGGATACTCCGGATCCAGCTCCTTCACCCGTTCCAGGGCGGCGATAGCCTCATCCACCTGACCTGTTCGCCTTAGGGCGTCAGCGTAATAGGACCAGAGCGAAGGCTCGCTTGCATGGGTTTCCAACACTTGGTCAGACAGGTCGATCGCTGCCTGGAAATCACCCAACCTGATGTTCGCAGCCACCATGTTCTGTAGATGGCGCACGTCCATCTCCGCACCCTCGAGGTCATACACCCTGCTGAAGGAGGTCAGCGCCTTTCGGTAGAGCTCAACCGCCTCGGCAGGCACCTCCTCCTGTCCCTGACTCAGCTCGCCCCCGGCGGTGAAGGCGAACCCTCCATGTTGCTTCAGGAGCTCCACGTTGTCCGGATCGACTTCCAGGCCTGTCTCGATGAACTGCATGGCGCCCAGAGGATCCCCGGCCTTCGCAAGCTGGTAGGCCACATTCATTCGGACGACTGCGTTGGTGGGATCCAGCTGAAGGTACTGCTCGTAGTATGCCCTGGCCTCGTCGTCCTGACCCAAGAGGGCGGAGATGTAGCCGGCATTTTGCATCGCATCCTCATGAAGCTGATCCAACTCGAGGACCTGTTGGAATTCGGCAAGGGCTTCCTCAAGTCGATCCTGGTTCTTAAACACCATAGCCAGGGTGTAACGAGAGCTCACGGAGTTCGGATTCAGCTCGATAGCCCGAGTACAGTTTTTGAAGGCGTCCTCCCACTGGGAGCTGGGTTGAAAGTGGCTTGGTCGGCCTGGAGCTGAAGGGCAGTGTGGATATGTTCAGCGGCCTCAATCTGGCCCCGGTCGCCCACAACAATGGGGTCTACGGGGAACTCCTCTCCGACAGCGTCGATAAACTTCGTCTCCACCCGGAAGTTCTCGCCCTCGGGAGTGTAGGTCCCACAAAAGACGACCTGAGCATTGATGAGTGGGGCCAACTGCCGGGCAAGCATGCAGTTCAGCTCCTTCATGTCCACACCGTTTTCCTTGAGAGCGTCCTTCAGCTCTTTTTCCTCGATGGGCACATGCCGGTCCATCTGGTTGATGAGATCCCTGAGCTCGTCCGCCAGGCGCTCACCGAATCTCCTGTCCGCGCCGTTTAGTCCCTGGATGTCCGGAACCAGGACCCGATAGCGGGCTGATGCCTCCTGACCTGAGACCGGTTGGGGATGGAATGGGATGGCCGCGAGACTAACGGTGACCAAGGCCAAAAGCCCGAGCCGAAGCCGTCCGTTCATGGTTCATTCTCCCTGGAATGGGGCCAGCTGCACGCCACCGAGGGAAGCCGCTCGAAAGGAGCGGAAAGGACGGAGGACCAACTGGATCCCCCAGAACAGGAGAGCGCCCCCCCGGTACCCGGCACTCTCCCTTGCAAGAGTACGGAAACCCATACGAAGGCCGGAGATAAGGTCAACCGCGATCCGCTCTGCCGCCCAACCCCAACCAAACCACCGGCCGCATATCGTCACCTTTCCTTCACCATCCCTACTTTTACTACAGATCCTAAGGGGTAAAGGTCCGACTCAGACTTCCTGATCCGCCCTCGGCCCAGATGCTCCATCCTCCGACTTGCATCTTCGTTGCAGAGGTTAAGGGGCGTGGTTAGATAGGGGCAGGTCCCCACAGATTCCAGCGCCAGGGGTCTCGAGGGTTCTCGGACAACCTCACAGAAACCGAGACTTGAACATGATAAGACATTATTCCGCTCTCCAACTTCTTCTCCTCCTCCTCCTCCTCGTCCTGCCGTTCGGCACGTCCTCCCTTCTCCAAGCCCAGGATTTGGCTGAGAGTGAGACTGTAGAGATCAATGGGTTTGAGATGTACTTCGAGACCCTGGGTCACGGGGACCCCTTGCTGTTGGTCCACGGGTGGTCAGGGAATGTCGAATATTTCGGACCTCTCCTGGAAGAGTTGGCTTCGAACTATCGACTCATTATCCCGGAGCTCAGAGGGCACGGTCGTTCCACGAATCCCTCTGGAAGCTTCACCACCGTGCAGGCCGCCACCGATGCCGACTCCTTTGGGCCCGAATGGTGGGGGATCATGCGAAACAGGCACGCTCATGGGGATGACCAGATTCGGGGTATCGCCGTGATGTTACCGGCGTTATCCGCAGCGGAGGGAGATGTGGCCTTCACGCCGGAGGCCCTCGCGTCCATCCAAGCCCGCACTCTGATCGTCCATGGGGATTCGGACTGGTGCTTCCCTCCGTCCATGGCGGCGGGGATGCATGAATCCATTCCGGAGTCGGCGCTGTGGGTGATTCCTGAAGGGGAGCATGTACCGATCCTCGGGGCCTGGGCACCCGAGTTTCTCCGTCTCGCTCTGGATTTCTTCCGGAGCACGGGCGGGTAGGGCTATCGCCTACCCCACGATCGACGAATAGACCAGTGCCCGCAGTCGAGCATGGTCGTCGAGGCCTGGCGCCGGGATGACCTGCGTAAGGTAAACGACGACGAGATTCTCTACCGGGTCGACCCAATAGGTCGAGTGGTAGGCGCCTCCCCAGCTGAAGTCCCCTTCGGAGCCATGCTGTCCCACGGCACCCACGTCGAGTCGGACGGCGAAACCGAGCCCGAAGCCCATGCCGGGCGCCTGGTACAGATCGCCAAGATGGTCTACCGTCATCAGGTCGACCGAGGTAGGGGAAAGGAGGCGCGCGCCGTTCAACTCGCCGCCGTTCAGGAGCATCTGAAGGAAACGTGCGTAATCCCGCGCCGTGGAGAGGAGCCCCGCTCCACCTGAGAAGGAAACCCTGGGGCCGTCCACGTACTGGCCCTGCGTCTCCATTCCGGGTCCGTCTGGTGCCCGGGTAAGGCTTCCCCGGAGGTTGTAGACGGTGGTGAGTCGCCCGCGCTTCTCCGTCGGGAGGTAGAAGTGTGTGTCGTGCATGTCCAGCGGACCGAGAATGCGGTCGCGAAGGAACTGGTCGAGCGTCTGGCCGGAAACAACCTCGATCACCGCACCGAGGATGTCGGTGTTGTATCCGTACACAAACGCCTGGCCGGGTTGCGCGGGGAAGGGAAGTGCCGCGATGCGGTTGACGGTCCGTTGGATGGGCTCGTCCCTGTGGCCGAAGTACCAGCCTGTGATCCCTGCCGCCTCCCACTCCTCGGAGCCCGGTCCGGAGCCGTATCCGATGCCAGCGGTGTGTGTGAGCAGGTCTCTGAGGATGATGGGACGTCGTGCTGGGACCACCTCGTAGCCCCCGCCCTCGAGAGGCGATGCCACCGTCGTGTGCTCGAAGGCAGGCAGGTATTTCGACACCCGGTCGGAGATCAGGAGGGCGCCCTCCTCCTGGAGCATCATGATTCCCACGCTCACTAGGGCCTTGGTCTGCGAGGCGATGCGGAAGATCGCATCCGTTCTCATCGGGCTGTTCGACTCCCGGTCCCGATGGCCGACGGCTTTCGAGTAGACGACATTGCCGTCCTTCAGAACCAGGGTGACGGCGCCGGCCAGCCGATCTTCGGCGATGTATAGTTTGAGCGCAGCAGTGATCCGTCCGAGTCGATCGGACGACATTCCAACCTGCTCGGGGACTTCGTTCGGCAACTCCTGGGCGACGAGCGGAGTAGCCGCGAGCAGAGCTACGAGTGCAGGAAGGATCCATATCTTTCTGACAGACCACATGGCATCACCTCACTGGAAATGTGTCGCTTCACACCATTAGAGGATCGATGGCTCGTTCACGCCAGGCTTTGCCTTGGCCCGGATAGGTCGCGGGCGAGGCCTCGGCTCCACTCGCAGTTGACTTCCTCTCCTCCGACCTGAAAACTACCTGAGAACCTCGACCATGTAGCCTTCCCCCTAAGGAGGCACCAAATGCGAGTCCTAGCACTATTCTTTCTGATTTTTCTCTCGGCTTGCGCGACCTCGCCACCCGGAGGTCAGGACGGTACCGTACAAACGGAGATTAGCAGAGAACAGATTGCGGCAACGGGGGCCTCGACCCTCTACGACGCCGTGAGGGTCCTCCACCGAGAATGGCTCCCCCGGCGTCAGGGTAGTTTCATCGTCGTTGCCGACCACAAACATTTGATATGGGGCCGGATCAACGCGAATGATACGCGTGAGACGCTGAACCGGAATCCTGACCTTTCTGTGTTCCTTCGAAACGGAGGGACGGAAGGCGTCTTCCTGATGGAATTGTTGAGGGAGAATGAGGCCAGCGGCCTTTGGGCAGAATACATAGGTAATAGGGACTTCGCTGGGGCCATTATCGTTTGGACTCAACCCCGTGGAGAGGACTGACCAACTCCACTCCGCTCCGGCCCGGCGTTGGTGCATGGCTCCGGGTAATGCACCAACGCCCCCTGCGGAGAAGGCGATGAGGGGAGGGCGCCTACCCTCTCGCCACCATCTGAATCTCCACCCCTGACCGTCCCATAAGGCGAGTGCCGACAACCGTGGTTTCCGGCATATCCTCCCCCAGCGTTTCTTTCAGAATCCCCTGCACCACACCCCAGTCTCGGATGTCGGCCAGGTACACCCACACATTTTCCACGTCGCCGAAGCCCTTCGAAGCGGCTTCGAGGGTCGAACGGATGCCGTCCAACGCGGCCCGCGCCTCCTCCGCCACATCAGCACCACGCCCAACCACGCCCGCCATATACAACCGGTTACCCGTGTCGATCCCCGGAGAGAAGGGGAGTTCCCGGCGGGCTTGGCCTTCCGCCCGAACTACCGCCCGACTGGATGAGGATTCGGCCACGCACTGAATCTCCGCGGAGAAGACAGGGTTCATTAGACCCGAGCGCACCGTTGCCCGAGCCGGTGGATCCTCCGCAGGCACCGACTCTGAATAGGCCCGATTCATGGCCTCGTACCCCCGGGGATCATCCAGAAACACCTTGCAGCTCACCAGGTCCCCGAAGCTCATCCCCGCTTCCTGCAGCACCATGCCGATGTTTCCAAAAATCCGCCGCGTCTGCGTGGCCACGTCACCAGAAACGGGCTGGTACGTTTCAGGGCTCCGACTGGTCGCTCCTGAGAGGAATAGCGTGTTGGAAACCTTGAATCCCCACGAATACGGTAGTTCAGGAGACTTCAGACCAGCGGGGGTGATGACCTCCTTGGGTCCGCGAGCCGCCACCACCGAGATTTGGATGAGGGCGGCGGGGTCCAAAAGATCGGCCTGAACCGTGGCCCGAGTCGGAGGATCCGTCTGGAAATAGGTGCGATAAACCCCGTTCATGCCCTGGAAAAAGCGAGTGTCCCTAAGGAACACATTCGAAACCACCACATCCGAATAACCCAGGCCCTGTGCTTGGAGCTCCTCGCCCAGCTGATCCAGCGCAGCCTTGGTCTGATCCTCGACGGTGGTAAGGGCCTGCCCCCCGGCAGAAGTTCCCGTCACATTCGAGACGTAGACAAGCTCGGCTCTCTGCGCGGAGATCCCGGGGGGGGAAAGGAGAAGAAATGCTAGGAAGCACCCGATGAGGGTGCATTGGATGCTAAGGTTGCCTCGAAAATTCGGCGCGGACATTCCGTCACCTCCTCTGGATCAGGACCTTCCCGCAGGATGCCATTTCACGGAAGTTCGACCTTCAGGGACAACATAGGTTCACCGGCTGGCTTGCGAACCTATCTCCCTGCATTCATGCTGTCGTGAGAAACGCATCAAGTCCTCCAGAGGAAGGTCCCCTCATGAACTTTGTTCGCTCCCTGCTGGCAGGCGCTCTCATCCTGGGTGGGTTGTGTCTCCAGGCACCCGTCGAAGCCCAGACCAACCCCCTTTGGTCCCAGCAGAAGGTGAAGAACTACCTCCCCCACATGACCGTGCCTGAGGTCCGGGACCTTCTTACCCGAACCGACATGGTCATCATTCCCGTCACCGCCGTAGAGCAGCACGGGCTCCATCTGCCCACGGGCACTGATCTGTATAGCGGGATCGAAAGGGCGAAGCTCATTGCAGCAAAGACGGACGTGTTGGTGGCCCCCATCCTCTTTCCGGGCCAGTCCCCGTACCACATGGATTTCGAGGGAACCATCAGCCTATCGTCGGAGACCATTCAGCAGGTGATGGTAGAGGCCGTGGAGAGCCTGATACATCACGGATTTAAGCGGTTCCTCTTCCTCAGTGCACATGGAGGAAACGGAGCCGCCACCACCTTCATCGTGGATCGGATCAATCAGGAAACCGCCGGGATAGCCGTGGACCTGGGGTCGGCTGTGGGTCCCTTCCGGGACCGGGAGAGGCTGGCCACCATTCCTGATCCGGGTCTCTTCGACCGCCACGCAGGGGTGAGCGAAACCTCCAGGGCTCTCTACCTCATGCCCGATCTGGTGGATCTGGACGCCGCCGTCCCCGCCGAGTTGACCTTTCCGGATCACATGGAGGCCATGCTCCCCGAGGTCATCGCCGGGGACCCCACCGCCCTCAAAGTCTTCCTGGCTGAAGGTCTCAAGGCTTCGGAAACGGGTAAAGGAACCTCAGCTCGAGAGATGTCCACCACCGGGGTCTGGAGTGTGAGGGACCCGAAAGAAGCCAGCCTGGAAGATGGCCGGGTGGAGACAGAAGTGTACGTGGATGCGGCGGTTCAGTTCATCGAAAGGTGGAAGGTGCTGAGGCCGATGGGGCGTTAGGGGGGGAGGTCGATCTCGCTTCCGAACAGTTCCGGAGAGGTCGGTCTAGTCGTCCCCTGCCAAGCCGGCTCGTAGACTGCTGGTGGCCCAGGCGGTGGCCGCGAGATAGTGACTGGCGATGACGCTTTCTTGATCCGGACGAACCAAGCTGTCCAGCCGGCCCCAATCCCCTTTTTCCTGGGCTACGGCGCACTGTAGGACCTTGCCGAGTTGGTTCAACTTGCCCATCAGGGCCTGCTTGATCTCATCGTCCAGGGGTAGCGACTCCAGGATCTCCGG
>JBDHMC010000143.1:0-6097 GCA_039656355.1 Gemmatimonadota bacterium
TGGGTGTCGGTCCGTTCCAGAAAATCCAGGATGACCTTCCACTTCCCCGCCTGATCCCCCTCAGAGAGATGAAGGGTGGATTCCCAGGTCTCCCACGCCCGGGTGATCTCTTCATGGGTGAGGTGGAAACTGACCTGCTCCGCAATCGTGTCCAGGAGTTTCCGCTCCTCCGCCAGAAAGGGGCCTTCGGCCTCTTCCGCCATCTCTTCCAGATAGACGACGTCCAGGCTCCCCACAACCTCACCGCGAAGGGTCAGAGGGGCCGACAAACACCAGGGAGTCTCCGAGAACCCGGAGGTCTCGTTGACTTTGCCGGAAAGTACTACCCTGGCCTCGCATAAATCAGGGTATTGCCACCCTGGAGGAATCGCTTCCACAAGCTGTTGCAGCCTCTCGTCACTCGACACCTCTTCGTTGTGGAGGACTTCATCCACACGGTAGAGGCAGATAAGCTCCTTCGCTCGTTCCTGGAGTCCCTGGAGGAGCCCCCCCATCGGTAAGTCGGATGTGTTCATTCTTCAGTCGGTTTCTCTTCCGCCCGCCCCACCTCTTCACCAGCCGTTGAACGAGTGATGACCCCCATCCCCGTTCGGCCATCCACCCTCACCAGGAGCGGCTCAGCAAGGTGAACATGATGAAGGTGCTCGGTCTGTGTAACGGTCTCCTGGGATTGCAACCACTCCCAGTCGATAATACCCCTGTCCCACCCTGGACGCACAGTGAAATAGCTGACCTGGAAGCTGGATAGGTTATGAAAGAAATGGGAACCCTGACTCGGTTCCACGTTCATGGCAGGAAGTGTCGCTTCCACGATCGCCTTCGCACCGCTCACCTGGCTCCACGTAACGGGTATGCCTAGCCATGGGTCCGAACTCCCCCACCGACCGAAACCTATCAGAAGATAGGGTCGCCCTTCTCTTACCAGGCTGAGGTTCTCTTTATCAATCTGCCCGGCAATGACCCGGGTGTTGCGGGCCTCAAAGGTGTCGGGTCGTGTGAAAACGACATCCCTTATCGTCTGAAGCTTCCCGTTCCCCATGGCCCGTTGGGTGGCTACGACGACTTCGGGCCGCTCCAATTCCCCCGGTTGGAGATCAACGGCCTCCTCCGGGGCCACCATGGGTCGAAGCTGGAGGAAACCCAGCCGGACCTCGCCCTCCAGACCTGCTGGGAGTGTCATGGCCAACTCCACCTCCACCTTCACCCCAAGGTCCTCTTCACAGGCAACGAGGACAGTGTTCACCATCTCATTCAGTGGGATATCCCCAAGGGTCAGAAGAGGAGAATAATCCAAGACTCTGGGACCATCCCTACCTACTCCAGGAACGAGGCGATCCGACCCGGCATCATAGGTGGATGCCAGGTGGCGAAGGGTCCCGTCGTACTCGGCATC
The DNA here is from genome assembly GCA_039656355.1 of Gemmatimonadota bacterium. Classification (GTDB taxonomy): domain Bacteria; phylum Gemmatimonadota; class Gemmatimonadetes; order Longimicrobiales; family Gaopeijiaceae; genus JABDNZ01. The sequence continues at coordinate 1,394 of JBDHMC010000143.1, forward strand.
GGCCAGCTCCCCTTCCACCAGGTACTCGGTTTCAGCGATGGGGTCATAAGGGGGAGGAGGGCCCATGTTCACCGCCCAGAAACGTGACTGGGTCTCATTCAGGAGCTGGCGGGTGGAGCCGAAAGGGGGTGGAACCTTGGGGTAGGCAGGACAATAGGACCAGCACACACCCCCGTCCACGATGGTCTTTCCGAGCCCGAGGGCAAGGTTGACCACCCCCTGCTCCGGTCGAGCCCTCCCCGTGGGATAGTAGTTGTAAGACCGGCAGACCATGGATAGGTGGGGATAGAAGCGATCTCCATGACGCTCTCCTACGATCTCCTGTAGGATGACACCCATCTTCTCGCTCTCCGCCGTCTCTCCCACCACCTGCCTGTACGCTTTCGCTCCCCTGAAGAAGGTGGAAGCATAGATCAGCTTGATGGCCTCCGTCATCCGGTGGAACCGAGAGGAGGCATCCGGTTGATGGTTGGGGATCATCTTGGTCTCATACACGCCGGCGAAAGGCCGATGCAGCGCATCTTCCAGAAGACTCGAAGACCGCACCGCCAACGGAGTACGCACCTCCTCAATGAGGCTCCTGAGATCCCCCAGGTGCTCGGAGGGGAGTTGAGCTTGCTGGAATGCGTGGGCTATCCTGCGGTCGGAGAGGTCCGAAACCGCCACATCGAAGAGGTGGTTCCTTTCCATGAAAGCGTCGAACACGTCCGTACCCAAAACCGTGAGACGGGGGATTCCCACCGAAACTCCATGGAAGGGATTATCCTGGGCAATCCGAAGAAGGGTGGATTGGGCGGAGATCAGGCCTTCCGCTTTTCCTCCGAGGCCACCCCCGCCGATCCGGGTAAAGGTCTCGGCCGACTCAAGAAAATCCCGGCCGAAGAACGGAATACTATCCGAGCCGCTGGTTCGCCGGTCCATTTTTTACCCCTGCTTTCGGCGTTTGGCCTCTGGAGAGGGGTCCCTCCCCAGGAAACCTTAAGCCAACTTAGACCCAGCCCCGATCCTTGGCCGCTTGAGCCACCCTGTCCACCGCGATGAGATACGCGGCATCCCGCATATAGAGTTTCTGGCCCCTGGCGGTGTCGCTTACACCCATGAAGGCCGACGTCATTTTCAGGTCGAGCTTTCCCAGAACCTCATCCCGATCCCAGAAGTAGTTCATATTGCTCTGGACCTGCTCGAAGTAAGAGCAGGTCACTCCACCGGCATTCGCGAGAAGGTCGGGAATGACAAAAACCCCCCGCTCCGCCAAAACTAAATCCGCTTCGGGGGAAGTAGGCCCGTTGGCACCCTCAGCGATGATCTTCACCCGTGGGGAGATCGCCTGCACCGTGTCCGAATTGATTTCGTTCTCCAGGGCAGCGGGGATCAGGATGTCCACGTCCTGATCAATCCACTTTTCACCGGGCAAAACATCGTACCCAGCCTCCCGGGCCCGGGCCTTATCGACTCCGCCAAACCTGTCGGTGATCCCCTGGAGCTCCTTGAGATCGATCCCGTCCACCTTCCGGAAAGCGTAGCTCTTCTGGTCCTCCTGGTCCCAGCTCGACACGCACGTCACCGTGCCACCGATCCTCTCATACATCTCAATGGCGAACTGGGCCACATTTCCGAAACCCTGCACGGAAGCTGTAGTGTCCTCCGGCCGGATATCCAGTTCCTTCAGCGCCTCCCGGATGGTGATCACAACCCCATACCCGGTTGCCTCTTTTCGCCCCAGAGAGCCACCCATCCCCACCGGTTTCCCGGTGATGAAGCCGGGGAGCTTCTTGCCATGGATCGCCTCGTACTCGTCAAGCATCCAGAGCATGTGTTGGGGAGAGGTCATCACGTCCGGGGCCGGCACATCCTGGAGGGGTCCCACATTCCTCGCGATCTGCCGCACCCACCCTCGACAAATCTGCTCCTGTTCCCGGGCGCTGAGGTGATGGGGGTCGCATACAACCCCCCCCTTCCCTCCACCCAACGGGAGATCCAGTACAGCGGTCTTCCAGGTCATCCACATGGCCAGGGCGCGAACCATATCCATGGTTTCCAGCGGATGGAAACGGATTCCTCCTTTGGAGGGTCCCCTGGCATCGTTATGCTGAACCCTGAACCCGCGAAAGATTTTCGAACTCCCGTCATCCATCCGGACTGGGATGGAAAAAGAGTACTCGCGCTGGGGGTCTCGAAGGAGCTCCCGGGTGCCCGTATCCAGATCAAGCAGTTCAGCCACACGGTCAAACTGGGCCTGAGCCATTTCAAAAGAATTGAAGGCTCTGTTATCGCTCGCCATGGTATCTCTACTCAGAGGTTGTATGTCAATCGCCCCACCTGCCCTACGGCGTCCAGAATACGACAAATCGAAGGGTACGCCAGGACCCGAAGTAAACGGGGTTGACTGCAATAAACGGGCCCGTGATGGCCCTCTTGTTTGGGCCTTTCAGTCCTATTCGGCGATCTTTTTCCCTGGTCCCATTCCCTCTTGCCCGGAATTGGCTCATTCCTCCACTTTGCATGGATCGCACCTTCGGGGGGGGACGTTTCCTCCGGGGCCGGTTTTTTCACCGTGGCCGAGCAGCCCGGTCGTCCAAAACCATGGAAAAGTGATATGGATGCGAACGTCGAATGGCACCAAGGACTGACCTTCACCGGCACGGCCGGCTCCGGCTTCACCGTCCCCCTCGGTGCTGAATTGGAGGTGGGGGGCGCAAATGACGGATTTCGACCCATGGAGCTGATGGCCGTGAGCCTCGCCGGGTGCACCGCCATGGATGTCATCTCGATATTGCAGAAGAAAAGGCAGGAGGTCATGGCGTTCGAGGTGGGAGTCCGGGCCCATCGGGCAGATGAACATCCCAAGGTGTTCACCAGGGCCGTGATCAATTACGAAGTAACGGGCCATGGCATCCAGGAGGCCGCCCTGCGGCGAGCCATCGAACTCTCTGCTGAGCGTTACTGCCCTGCACAGGGAATGCTGGCGAAGGTCATGCCCCTGAAGCTGGACTACCTCATCTACGAGGGGAGTTCCAAGGAAGAGCGAGAACTGGTTGTACGGGGAGAATGGACAGGGGCTTGAGTCGCAGCCTGCCGCCGGGGCCACAGCCGTGAGCAACAAGACAACCCACTCCACCTGTTACATGTGCACAGAGGACTGTCCCATCACGGTCGTGAGCGACGGAGATGACATCCTCTCTATTCAGCATCCGGACTGCCTGCGAGCCGAGGGCATGCTCGAGCAACGAACGAGCCCTCTTCGCTGGGTCGATGCCCGCATCCGATCTCGTCCTCAGGACCCATGGAAGGACGTGTCCAGGGGAAAGGCGGTTTCGGAGGCTGCTCGTAGCCTTCTGGAGGTACGGGAACGCCACGGACCCCAAGCGGTGGCCTTCGTGGCGGGGTTCACCAAAGAAGCCAGACCCTATCTTCAGCGACTCGCCCATCGCTTCGGGTCGCCGCACTACATGACCGAGTCGAGCTGTTGCTTTGGGTCCTGCTTCGTCGCTGCGGGGGTAACCCTCGGCAAAGAGTACGCCTACTTCCTGGGACCGTCCCGCACGCGTTACTCCGCCACGAAATGCCGCCTCGTCTGGTCCACAAATCCGACGGAAAGCCGTTTACCCTATGAGCGCCATCACCTGATCAAGGACGCTTCGGCGGTGCCGACCATCGTCGTTGATCCGCGAAGAACCCCACTCGCCGAGGCCGCCGAGATTCACCTCCAACCCCGGCCCGGTACCGACGGCGCCCTGGCTCTTGGCATAGCCCATGTGATCTTCGAGGATGGCCTGGAGGACGGAGAGTTCCTCCGGCGGTACGCTCATGGCCTGGACGACTACCGGCGGTACGTGAACGGTTTCACCCCGAACGAAACAGCCCGCATCACCGGTATTCCAGCGGAGAGAATGGTCGCAGCCGCCAAACTGTACGCCACCTCCCGGCCAGCGCAGATTTCCATCTCGGCCTGCTCCACCACCCATCACTCCAACGGGTTCCAGAACCACCGGGCGATCCTGCTTTTGTCGGCGATCTGTGGGAATCTCGATGTCGAAGGTGGAAACCGGCCCTGGGGACATCGTGTCAGGGAAACCAGCGTAGATCTGAGTGCGGAGGACGTGGCGGCCCTGGGACCTCCCCTGGGTGCCAAGAATCATCCCCTTTTCGTGGAGCACTACGGTGAGGGCCAGGGAATGAACCTCACCGAGGCCATCGAGTCCGGCGAAGTAAAAGCGGTCTTCTCCATCGGGATGAACGTGATGATGTGGCCGAATTCGGGCCGCCTGAGAAGAGTTCTCGGCTCCCTGGAGTTCTTCTCCGTCTGTGACTTCTTCCAAACCCCTGCTGCCGACCTCGCGACCGTATTCCTCCCTGCGGCCACGCACCTGGAACGTGAGGCCCTCATCGTCGCCGGGAGCGGGAGAGTGCAGTACCGACCCGCCGCGGTAACTCCCAGGGGCGACGCCAGGGGTGACACGGAGCTGGTCTTCGAGATGGCCGGAGAGCTAGGCATGGAAGGGCACTTCTGGGACGGTGATCTCCGCGCCAGCTTCGACGATCGCCTGGCAGGGATTGGCCTGTCTTTCGGGGATCTCCCCGGGACGGGATCACCTTTGAAAGTGGACGTTGCAGAGCCCAGAGAGCGTGGGTATCTCGGGAACGGATTCGGAACCCCGACGGGGAAAATCGAGTTCGTCTCCACGATTCTGGAAGACGCTGGAT
>JBDHMC010000144.1:0-6083 GCA_039656355.1 Gemmatimonadota bacterium
GAATTCGACAAGTGGTTCTCCTCGGAGAGGGACTGTGCGGAGTTCCTGCGTCGGCTTCGCTGGCCGAGGGGGTTCGAATGCCCAGCTTGCGGTGCGGCCGGGGGGTGGCAGACGAGCCGAGGTCTGCTCCGATGCCGGAGCTGTGCCCGGCAGACCTCGCCGACGGCAGGGACGCTCTTCGAGGGCACGCGCAAACCACTACGTTTGTGGTTCCAAGCGATCTGGTACTTCACCAATCAAAAGCACGGGGTGAGCGCTTTGGGCCTGCAGCGGGTCCTGGGGCTGGGAAGCTACCAGACGGCCTGGGTGTGGCTCCAAAAGCTTCGTCGGGCCATGGTCCGGCCAGGTCGAGATCGCTTGAGCGGGGAAGTAGAGGTGGATGAGACCTTTCTGGGTGGGCGCGACTCTGAGATCGATGGTCGGGGAACGACCAGGGCACTCATCCTGATTGCTGCGGAGGTGCGAGGACGCGGGATTGGCCGTGTCCGGATGGCAAAGGTGAGGGACGCTTCGGCGACGAGCATCATCCCCTTCATCCAAAGTGCAGTATGTGAGGGGGCAACCGTCCGCACGGACGGGTGGTCCGGCTATGTGCCCCTTCCTCGCCACGGCTATCAGCATCGTCCCAGGAGTCTGCGGGCCAGCCGGCTCCCGGCCCACGTGGCCATGCCACGCATCCATCGAGTAGCATCTCTGCTGAAGCGTTGGTGGATAGGAACATACCATGGCGGCATCAGCGAAGCGCACCTCGACTACTACCTCGATGAGTTCACTTTTCGGTTCAACCGGCGAACATCGCGAGCCCGCGGGCTGCTCTTCTATCGTCTCGTTCAGCAAGCTGTCCAAATGGATGCTCTGCCCTACGAGCAACTCCGGAGCGGCGACCACAACATGTAGTGGGTAGGAGAGTGAAGTGGATACCCACTTCCGCGGAAACGCGGGTCCCGTCCTCGAGCTCCGAAAGGCCCGGCTCTCGTTCCTCATTCAGCGTGTCGGCATCGACGTGCAGCATGACTTGGTACCGCTCGGCCCGGGTGCCGCTGATGGGGGCGTCACTATCTCCGTTCCCGTTCCCGTTTCCGTTTCCGGCCTCGTTTCCGGCCTCGTTTCCGGCCCCGTTTCCGTTTCCGAAGCCTGCCGCCAACGCCCGCTCGGCCAGGAGGCCCACGGCATCGGCCCGCCGCTGTTCGGGCTTCGTCTCGTCCTCCTCGATCTCTGGCTGGGTCCCCGGCCGGGCTTCATTCCCGGCCCGGGCTTCATCCCGGAACAACACATCACTGGCGGCCTCCACGGCCCGCATCAGCAGGGCCCCCACCTCAGGGTCCAATCGTCCCCTCACCACCACCATGCCGTCATCGTCCACGAATGCGCTGAACCGCCGGCTCCGATGGCGAATCTGCTCTGCCGTCACTTCGCTCTTTCGGTCCAGGGTCTTCCACCCCCGCACCACCCGCTCCAGGTTGGCCGCCGAGCCGGCGCGGGCGAAGTCCAGGAGCGTTCCCTCGGTCTCGGGCCTCGCTACTCTCGTCAGCGCCCGCACCTTGGTGAACGAGAGCTCGCCCCCTCGCATGGCCTCCGACGTCAGCGGCAACACCTCCAGAGCCAGGGCGGTTCGGAGCCGTTCCCGGGCCGCACCGAGCTTGATACCGATCCGACAGGCCAGCCACTCGGCCGTGGACCCGAACCCCGTGTCCTGCCAGCCCCTCTTCCCATCGAACTCGGCTAGAAGCTTCATGGCCTGATAGTGGATGGCGTCGGCCTCGATGTAGGCCTGGGCACACCGCTCCCCTAAGAGAAAGAGCTCGTCTTCCGAATCGATGAAGGGTTCATGGTTCTCGAGCGGCTCGCTGGGGTTAGGGGCCCCGCCGGTGTCGGGAACGGCCCCCTCAGGCAACCATTCCTGGGCGGCCTCCCGGACCAGCCTCGGCCACCGCGGTGGCACGGCTCGCTCAGTGTAGATCTCTCGCACGGCGTACATCTTCTCCCCTCCCAAATCCTGTGATGACAAGTGGTTATAGTAAATATAAGGGGCAGTTTCTCGGCCTCATTGCTGGCCGTCTGCCTTGCGAGGATGGGGTTCCGGGAGACGAAATGAGGGTGATGCCTCAGAGGTGCGTCACGGAGGCCTGCAACAGACCCCAGCGGGACATCTAGGGGTGGCCCGAGACCGGGTTGATTGCGCCGCCAAAAATCCGTCAATGTCTGGACGGGACGCCCGGATGCTCGAATGGGCGCATCTGGCCAAAGAGTGTGGCGCTCGGACCAACGGCGGGAGAGGACACCCCCGCTTTTATGGTCGCTTTAATGGTCCCTTGCGCCATTTGACGGTTTGGTTGCATTTTATCTTCGGTGTTTGTTCGGTTTTGATCATCTCACTGCACGCCCCCATTAGGGCGTCGCCGGGGGAAGATGTCTCTTTTCTCGTTCCGACAATCTCCGAGGCCCAGTGTCCCTGTCTCCCTACGTCGAGCTCCATGCCCACTCGGGCTTCTCCTTCCTGGACGGCGCCTCCCACCCGGAAGAGATGGTGTTGCGTGCAAAGGAGTTGGCCTATCCGGCTATGGCCCTGACGGATCACAACGGGCTCTACGGCTCCATGGAGTTCGCCCGGTCCGCCAAGCAGGAGGGGCTCCAGCCCATCACCGGGGCCGAGATAAGCATCGATCCGGGGACGGTACCGGGGTTGGAGGATGCCGGCCTCGACATCCTTCCGCTTGGAGACCGGGAACCGGTGGCTCCTGACATCGGCTTCCACCTCACTCTCCTGGCCGAGACCCCGGAAGGCTACGCCAACCTCTGCCGTCTCCTGACCCAAGCCCACATGGAAGTCGAAGACCGGCGAAATCCTCTCCTCCCCTTCCCCGCCCTCCTGGATCCGGAGCGGACCAGGGGACTCATCCTTCTTACAGGCTGCCGCCGGAGTCCTCTCTGGGCAGCTCTTCAGGACAGCACGGCTACGGGAGAAGCCTTACTGCATCGCATGCTGGACGCATACGGCCCCTGGAACGTCTTTGTGGAGCTTCAGGAAAACAGTGTGAAGGGAGATCGGGGGCGGAATCGACGTCTGGCCCGCCTGGCCGATCGGTTCGCCGTTCCGGTGGTGGCCACGGGAAACGTCCACTATCACAGACCCGAGCGATACCGCCTCCAGGACGTGCTGGCTTCCATCCGGAATCGGACCACCCTGGACAACGCCCATCCCGTACGACGAGCCAACGCCCTCTTCCATCTAGCCTCGGCACAGGAGATGACCCACCGTTTTTTGGGCCGTCCCGATGCCATCTCCAATACCCTGCGCATCGCCCAGCGCTGCGCCGCTTTCGATCTCACCAAAGATCTAGGCTACGAGTTTCCCGACTTCGAGGGTGCTGGAAACGGGAAAACCGCCACCCAGATCCTGGCCGAGACCTGCCGGGCCTTTATGGAGGAGCGCTATCCCGTGGGACCGGGAGTGGGCCCTGCCGGGGCCTCCGCCGCCGAGCGCCGCCAGGCTGCCCAAAAGCGTGAGGATGCCGAGAAGCGCCTGGAGGAAGAGCTCCGGCTGGTGGAGCGCCACAACCTCTCGGGCTTCTTCCTGGTTTACCGGGATATCATGAACCTGGCCCGGGAAGTCGCGCTCCGGGTCCGAGGCGACTCGCCCAGAGCTCGTTCGGGTCTGCCTCCGGGCCGGGGTCGAGGCTCCTCCGTCTCGTCCATCATTTGCTACCTCATCGGTCTCTCCCATATCGACCCGGTGGAAACCAACCTCTTTCTGGGCCGCTTTCTGAACGAGGCTCTGAACACCGTCCCGGACATCGACCTGGATTTCCCCCGGAACATCCGGGAGGCCCTCATCCTGGCCGTCTACGAGAAGTATGGGAATGAGCACGCCGGGCTGGTCTGCACCTTCCCCACCTACCGTCTCCGTTCCGCCGTGAGGGAGATCGGGAAGTCCCTGGAACTCCCTCTGGGAGATCTGGAGAAACTCACCAAGCTGGCGGAGCATCGGTCGGCTGGAGGTCTCAAGGAGGAGTTGGAGACGCTGCCGGAGTTCAAGGAGAAGGTGAAGGCCCCTCTCTGGCAGGCCCTGGGAGCGCTGGCGGAAGAGATCGCCGGACTCCCCCGTCACATCTCTCAACACGTGGGAGGTATGATCATCTCCTCCCGGCCCCTGCTGGAAATCGTCCCTCTGGAGCCCGCGGCCTGGGAGGGGCGGGTTCTCTGCCAATGGGACAAGGATTCCTGCGAGGACGCCGGCTTCATCAAGATCGACTTCCTGGCCCTGGGTATGCTCTCCCTGGTGGAGGATGCGGTGGACCTCATTGCCGAACGGGGCACGGCCGGGACCGGTGGAGAGCCTGTGGTGGGCGGCGCCCCCGACCTCTCCCGCATCGACTTCCACGACGAAGAGCTCTATGACCTCATCTGCTCCGGGGATACGGTAGGGATCTTCCAGATCGAGAGCCGGGCCCAGATGCAGATGATTCGCAGGGTCCGGCCTCGAAACCTGGCGGATCTGGCCGTGGAGGTGGCCCTGGTGCGCCCCGGCCCCATCGTAGGAGGGGCCGTAAACCCCTACGTCACCCGCCGGGAGAACCAGCGGAAAAACCCCAACTACAAGGTTCCCTACGAGCACCCACTCCTGGAGGAGGCCCTGGGGGAGACGCTGGGGGTCATCATCTACCAGGATCAGGTCCTGAAGGTTTGTAAGGCCCTGGCAGGCTTCACCGACGGTCAGGCCGAGGGTCTGAGGCGGGCCATGAGCCGAAAGCGCTCCAAAGAGGCCATGAGCGCCTATGAGGGTGCCTTTCTGGAGGGTTCCATGGCCAAAGGGGTTCCGGAAGAAGTGGCGAAGAAGGTCTTCCTCCAGGTTGTTGGGTTCAGCGAGTTCGGCTTCCCCAAGTCCCACGCCGCCGCCTTCGGCCTACTGGCCTACCAGTCGGCCTGGCTCCGGTACTACTACCCCACCGAGTACTACGTAGGGCTCTTCAACAACCAGCCCATGGGTTTTTATTCTCTGGACGCCCTGGGGCGGGACGCTCGTCGCCACGACATCGAGACCCTCCTTCCCCACGTGAACAAGAGCAGCGTTCGCGCCACCGCCGAAGGAAAGGACCTCAGGGTCGGCCTGGGGTTCGTCCGGGGGTGGGGAGAAGAAATTGCCGAACGGGTGGTGGCGGAACGAGAGAAGAACGGCCCGTTCACTTCGCTACCGGACTTCCTTCGCCGGACCCCGGCGGCCCTGAAGCGACCCGCTATCGAAAACCTCATCTGGGTAGGAGGCTTCGACGACTTCGGCCTAACCCGTCGGGAGCTCCTCTGGCAGGCCGGACTCTGGCTGGGCCCTGAGACCGACCCGGAGCGGACCGGGGGACGGGACGATCACGCCCAGGTGGAGATGGAGCTGGCCGATCCCTACGCCGATCTTTCCTTCGCCGGCATGGAAGCCGAGGAGCGGATGGTGGCCGAATACCGGATGCTTCGCTTCTCCGCCTCCCTACATCCCCTGGCCCTCATCCGGGACCAGCTACCGGCGGACACCGTCTCTTCGGGCCAACTCAAGGACCTTCCTCAAGGGTCCACGGTCCAGCTCGCAGGCATCGTGGTGGCCCGTCAAAGGCCTCAAACTGCAAAGGGCTATGTCTTTGTGTTATTTGAAGATGAAGATGGTCCTATAAACGTGATTGTGAAGCCTGATATCTACAAACGGGACCGTACTACGATCCGCATGGAGCCCTTTGTAGCCGTGAGAGGACGGCTCCAAAAAGACGGAGAAACCATCAACGTCATCGCGTTCGAGGTTCGGTCATTGAGGCTGGGAGGAGCGCCGAAGCGGGAGGCGGAGCTCTTCCCCTCCCTCCCCGGAACTCAGGAGTGGTGGCCGGATCGAGGGAAATTGGAGAGAGAAGCCGCCGCCAAGAAGGACGCCGGCGAGATCGGAACCGGAACGGACAAACGAAGTGGATCCGGGCAGGAAAGAGACGAGCGCCGGAGGCAGGAGGCCCAGGAGGAAGCCGCGACAGAGCGTCGGAGAGAGGCCCGGCAAAGGAGCGCGCCACGAAAATCTTCTCCAGAGCCACCCTCTCCAAAGCCGTCACCGGAAC
>JBDHMC010000145.1:0-6028 GCA_039656355.1 Gemmatimonadota bacterium
CGAGGAGGGAACTCAAATGACGGAATCCAGAACGGCGGGAGCCAGGAGTCTCTGGCGGTTTCTTCGGCCGGGCGCCCTCGGTCTGTTCCTGATTCTGGAGGGGTGTGCCGGAATGGGGTCGAGTAACCCCTTCGTTGATGCATCGAACACGGAATCGTTCCTGCTCAGGGTGGAGAGTCGGAACACGTACGATGTATCGGTCTACATCAATCCTGCGGGACGGCGCGTCCTGGTGGGGACGGTCCCGGGCAACGGGCTGGAGTTTCTGGAGTTCGAGTACCCGGCCGGGCGGCCCATCAACGTGGAGTTGGAGACACGCGCTGGGGAGCGATATAGACTCCCGCCGTACCCCGTTACCTCCGGAGGCCGGCTAAACCTCTACATCAATAGCCGCCTGCGGTCCAGTGGCTTCGGGCGTTGATGCCGGAGGAGTGGGCCTGGGCTACCCACGCCGCCTGAACACTGCGGTCAGATCCTCGCTTGTGAAGCTCAGGCTATCGCCCGTGAGCGTGCCCACGATCTCCTCGTCCTCCTCCCCGTAAGAGGAGGCTCGATCCCTCCTCGTTAGACGGATCTGAAGGCTTCCAGAATTCTCCGCAACGACTGAAAAACTGCCTTCGAACACGATGGGTGCCACGGTCCTCGCCCCGTCTTCCCCTGTCTCCTGCATGCTAAACCTCCAGGTGAAAGTCCGGTTGCCGCGCAGCTCGAGGGACCCATCCACAATGTTGTCCTCGGATGGTAAGGGCCGTCCGTCCACGGATACGAGGTCGTAGGTGCCAGAGACTCCCGGGGCGAGGGGTGGAGCACTAACGCACCCTGTCACGAGACAGATCAGGGCGAAGGCAGGGAGGGCTTTCATTGGAATTCTCGGTTTCAGGAGTGGGTCCCTAGGCGTATCCGATCAGGACAGCCACCGCCAGGGCAATGGACCCCACGATCCAGATTTTGATCATGAAGGGCATGATGAACCTTACCCATCGGTCGAACGGGATCGCGGCCATGGCCAGGATCCCGACGATCACGGCATTGGTCGGGACAAGAATGTTGGTGAACCCATCTCCAAACTGGTAGGCGAGGACCGCAACCTGGCGGGTCACACCCACAAGGTCCGCCAGGGGTGCCATGATGGGCATAGTCACGTAGGCTTGGCCGCTCCCAGACGGGATGAAGAAGTTGGCCAGGCTTTGAACGAAGAACATGCCCACCGCGGATAGAGCTCCCGGGAGCTCCTGGAGGGGGAGACTGATTCCGTGAACGATGGTGTCCACCACACCACCCTCGTCCAAAACGACCTGGATGCCTCGGGCGACGCCGATCATGAGAGCGGTGGTCGTGAGTTCAGCGGCACCCTTCCCGAATTCGATGGCTGTCCGATCCGGGCTCATACGGGCGATGATTGCCAGGCCGATAGCCAGGGCTACGAAGAGGGCGCCCATCTCCACCAAATACCAGTGCCACTGGCTCAGGCCATAGATCAACACCAGGAGGGTTACCACCACGGCTATCAGAACCCACCGGTGGGTGGAGGTCATGCTGGGGTGGTCGGCACCCGGGTCACCCGAGCCCACGGGCTCCCGAGCGTGGTCGGGCGTGTCCGGGGCCTCATCGGCAGCGCCTCTCAGGCCAGCGTCCGCCAACAGGCTCAGGGATGGGTCGTGTCCTACCTTTTTCGCGTAGGACCAGACGTGATGGATCCCGATGGGAAGGAAGATGCCCAGGAGGGCCAGTCGATACCACAGACCGGATGCTGGTTCGAGGCCGGCCACATCCTGTGCGATCATCACCGTAAACGGGTTGAGGGCAGCCGTACCGTATCCGATCCCATATCCCACCGCCATGATTCCTACCGCGACAATGGCGTCATAGCCCAGGGCGTGAGCCAGGACTATCAGTATGGGGACGAACGGAAGGTACTCCTCTGCCATCCCAATAGTGCTGGAGCCCAGAGCAAACACCAGAATCCCACCGGTGATGAGCCAGAAGGGCTGGTTTCCCAGCCGTCGCAGAAGGGCTCCCAAGGCCGCATCCACTGCCCCGGAGGCACGGAGGACCGCGAACGCACCGCCGATGATGAACACGAAGAAGATGATCTCGTGAGCGGCGCTGAACCCTTTGGGTATGGCGGTGAAGATGGCCAGCGGGGAGAGAGCATCCACATCGGGTGTCATGTGGAAGCTCCCTGGCACCACCTGTAGTCGCCCTGCCGCATTCTCAACCCGGTCGAATGCCCCAGCCGGGAGGAGATAGGTGAGGATTTGGGCGAGCCCGACCATCCCGAAGAGCAGGACGAGGGTGTGCGGGACCTTAAATCGGCGTTTCGTCATTCTGGCCCAGGAGTCTGTTTGCGTAGTGGGGTGCGGAAAAATTCCGGTCGCAAAAGTAGCATGGGGACGCCGGCCTTGAAACCGCAGTGGCTGACCGTGGGCACACCTCAGGCATCACCGGCCAAGGGGTTTCTGACATAATCCTTACAACCCTATCCGGAACCTTCTCGACTCCTTCAAGTAGACAAGATCCGTTGCCTGGTCCAGCCGTGCCTTTCTCAACATCCGGCTTCGGGGAAGTGTCCCCCGGGGCAAAGCCGATAGTTACATAACCTTCACGGAGTCCTCATGCGGGCACCGCGGTTTTTCCGTTCTCCGATGCCGTCACTCTCGGCGATCCCTGCCTTTGTGCCTGGGAGTCGTACCTCGGTCCCAGTTCAGAAGCGCTGAGGAGCGGCCTTCATGGACTTTCTTTTTTCCCTCTTCTTCAAGTACCGCCCCCTTCTCTTCATGGAGGGGGATATGGTTTTCCGGACGTCGTGGCCTATCGTCTTCCTCTTGCTCCTGGTGGTTGCCGGAGCGGCAGTGGCGGTGGCCAGCTACGCTCGGCCCAGGGGGAAAGCCGAATCCGCTGACCGGGTTGTCATGGCACTACTCCGGTTCGGTGCCTTCGTCGTTCTCTTTTTCGCCCTCCTCCGGCCCACCCTCGTCAACACGTCCACGGTCCCACAGAGGAATTTCGTAGGGGTCCTCCTGGATGACTCCCGGAGCATGACTCTTCCAGGAGCGGACGGAGCGGCCAGGAGTGCCTTCATCGAAGAGCAATTCGATCCGGATGAGGGGAACCTCCTCCGGGATTTGGAAGACAGATTCGCGGTACGCTATTTCCGGTACTCCTCCTCGACGGACCGAGTGGAACTCGTTTCTGACCTGACCTATGACGGCACCCGCACAGATTTGGTGGGAGCTCTGGACCGGGCGAGGGAGGAACTGTCGAGCGTACCATTGTCCGGGTTGGTTGTGATTTCCGATGGCGCAGACAATTCAGGCCGGCCACTTGCGGAGGCCATGGTTCCTCTTCAAGCCGCATCGGTTCCCGTCTACACAGTAGGCTTGGGCGAGGAATCTCTCACACCAGACATTCAAGTGAGTCGGGTATCGGCGCCCCGCACCGTCCTGAAGGGTACCTCTCTTCTTTTGGACGTGGTGATATCACAACGGGGCTTTGCCGGGCAAACCCTTCCCCTCGTCGTAGAGGACGAGGAGCGTATCCTGGCCGAGGAGGATGTCACTTTTGGGCAGGACGGGGAACCTGTTGTGGCCCGGGTCCGTTTTACCCTGGACGAGGCCGGGTCCCGACGCATCCGTCTGCGAGTGCCGGTGCAAGATGGCGAAAGGGTGTCGCAAAATAATGAGAGGGGTATCGACGTCGAGGTCAGAGAGGCTCGGGAAAAGATCCTCTATTTCGAGGGGGAACCTCGTCATGAGTTGAGGTTCCTCAAGACGGCACTGGCAGACGACGAAAACATCCAGGTTGTCTTCCTCAACAGAACTGCCGAGGACAAGTTTCTCCGCCTTGACGTTGACGACGGAGACGAACTCGCCGGAGGGTTCCCGAAGACCCGGGAAGAACTCTTCAAGTATAGGGGACTCATTCTCGGGAGCGTGGAGGCCAGCTACTTCACCCATGACCAACTAGCGATGATCGCCGAGTTCGTAAGCCGGCGTGGCGGCGGATTCCTCATGCTCGGTGGGCGATGGTCTTTTGCCGAGGGCGGGTACGGGGGAACTCCGGTGGCGGAAGCTCTTCCCGTGGTCCTCCAGGCGGCGGCCTTGAATCCCCACGACGCTTTTGCCCAGGTAAAAGTGAAGCCCACCGTCGCCGGAATGGGTCACGTGGCAGCCCAGATCCGCCGCGACGGACAGGCTGGTCCAGAGCTTTGGGACAGTCTTCCTTCTCTGTCCATCATGAACCACATCCAGGAGGTGAAACCTGGAGCCACCATCCTTCTCTCGGGTGAAGGACCCCAGGGAGATCGGGTCGTACTGGCCTACCAGCGGTATGGGCGGGGGAAATCGGTGGCGTTTCCCGTCGTGGATTCCTGGCTCTGGCAACTCCACGCCGATATCCCGTTGGAGGACCAGACCCATGAGACCTTCTGGCAGCAGTTGCTTCGTTGGCTGGTGGACGGGGTCCCAGACTATGTGGTGGCCGGCACCGAGCAGGAAACCGTAGAGGCTGGGGAGGCGGTGAGAATCGTGACGGAGGTCAACGACTCGGCATTCATGGAAGTGAATGACGCTTTTGTCGAGGCAACTCTAACCGCTCCCGATGGCACGGTTCAGGTGATTTCTCTGGACTGGACCGTAGAGCGGGATGGTGAGTATGCAGGGACCTTCAACCCTGCCATGGAGGGGGAGTACGACATCAACCTCGTAGCGACCCGAGGTGGGGATTTGATTCTGGGAACCGATCAAGCCCACGTGCGGGTCGGCGCCAGCACGGAAGAATATTTCGATGCGAACCTCAGGCGATCCCTCCTCGAACGGTTGGCCGAGGAGACGGGGGGCAGGTACTACGAACCGGCGACCGTGGACCGCCTCCCGGAGGACATTCGCTTTACCGGGGGAGGCGTGACCCTCACGGAGGAAAGGGACCTCTGGGACATGCCCATCCTTTTCTTTCTACTTGTGGGTTTCGTGGGTAGTGAGTGGGTCTTTAGAAGGAGGAGGGGCCTGGTATGAGGAGCTGGATTCCTGCCTCAGGGTTCGCTCTGGCCTTTTTGGGTTTGGGAGCCGGTACACCGGCGGCAGCCCAGGACACTCACCTACTGGTCGTGGTTGGGCTTGGGGGCGACGCAGAGTATAGGGAACTCTTCCACGGTTGGGCCGTGGACATGACCTCCGCAGCCGTTGACCGCCTCGGTCTTGCAGAGAACCACATCGTCTACCTGGGCGAACGCCCCGACGATGCTCCGGGTGTCATTGATGATCGGTCCACCCTCGAGAACATGACCTCGGTGTTGGTGGGCATGGCATCGACTGCCGGGCCCCAAGATCGGGTTCTCATTCTCCTCATCGGCCATGGGACCGGTCGGGGCGAAGAGGTCCAGTTTAATCTTCCAGGGCCGGACCTGACGCCCCAAAGCCTCGATGTAATGTTGAACGACTTCCCCACCCAAACCGTGGCGGTCGTAAATACGTCCCCCTCCAGCGGACCCTTTATTCCAGTCTTGTCCGGCCCAAATCGGGTGGTGCTCACCGCTACCCGGTCGGCCCAGGAGAAAAACGAGACTCAGTTTGGAGGCTTCTTCGTAGAGGCTCTGGGGGAGGATGGGTCGGACCTGGACAAAGACGGCCGGATATCCCTCCTGGAAGCCTTTCAGTATGCCAGCAGGGAAGTGGACCGGTACTACGAGTCGCAGAACCTCCTGGCCACGGAGCATGCCCAACTCGATGACGATGGAGATGGTGAGGGGTCCACTGAGTTGGGTGATGATGTGTCTGACGGCCGGCTGGCCAGCGCATTCTGGATTGGGTCCTCCTCCCAAGTCGCCACCGGGGGGGTGTTACTCGATAGCATCGCAGACCCGGAGCTCCGTGGTCTGTATGAGGAGAAGGCTGACTTGGAACGTCGGGTCCTAGAGTTGAGGGCCCTAAGGGGCCAAATGGAGGAGACCCGATACGAAGAGGAGTTGGAGGCTCTTTTCGTGGAGTTGGCCCTGAAGAACAGGGAGATCCGGGAGAAAGGGGGAGGAGGA
>JBDHMC010000146.1:0-6837 GCA_039656355.1 Gemmatimonadota bacterium
CTCGTGGGTGCGTTGGGAAATGGCGTACGAAACCACGCCATAGGTTCCGGCAACGATGAGCAAAAGGGCGGTGGCTGCGAACAGTGCTACGAGAAGCATTGAAAATCGCCGCCCGGCCGTTGTGTCGTGGACAATGCGGCTCATGGTAAACGGGGTTGCGATTGGGATTTCTGCATCGATCTGGTGAACGGCCTCCTGAATTGCCGATACTAGACTCTCAGGATCAGCTCCGGCCTTTAGGATGAGGTTCCCCCATATTGATCCCCAGACTTCGGCTGTGTGGGGGAAGTACATTTCTGGAAGGGGATCCCGTTCCGGACCCCACTGCCTCACGTCGGCTACGATGCCGACGACACGGCCTTGCCACTGGGGTTCGGAAGAGTAGGGTCGAACCATCTCACCCAGGGCGTCGGACTCGGGCCAGAGTCCCTCCGCCATGGCCCGGTTGATGACCAGGGGCACTTCAGCGATGACACTGTCCTGGCCCGCGTAGACCGCGGAAGCCTGCATGTCCCTGCGATCGAAGGTCCGGCCAGCTAGAAGCCCGATTCCCATGGCCTCCAGATATTGCTCGCTGACGAAGGAGTACTCCACCAAGGTGTACTGAGCTTCGGGATCAAAAACCTGGTCGCGGACCAAGACCCCACCGTTGGATCCGCCCTGGAGGGGGAGCTTGCTGGTGATCCCCGCATCAGTTACCCCCGGGAGGGCTCTGACCCGCTCCAGAACTTGATCCCAGTACGTTCGCCTCTGGTTCGGCTCAGAGTACTCTGGGCCTTGTAGGGAGATGCTGGCGACGAGGACGTCCTCCTGGAAGTTGGTAGGCTGGTTCATGACATTCCCGTAGCTGACCGCCATGACCAGGGCGGAGTTCACGAGAACGAACCCCAGACCCAGCTGGACCGCCACCAAGCCGGAAAGAAACCGGTTTCGCCCGGCCCCACCTCCCCTACTGGCCCGACCGGTCTTGATGACTGCCGCCAAGTTCGTGCGGGAGGCGAAGAGGGACGGGGCCAAGCCCACCAGTAGGCCCGTGATGACCGTAACGGCCGATGCGAACCAAAGGACCTGGAGGTTGACCCCAATCCCTTCGGCTCGAGGCACGCTGTCTGGGAGGACGGCCTTAAGGGCATCCACGCCCCAGTAGGCCATGACCACCCCTGTGATACCCCCTATGGTGGCCAGGAGGAGACTCTCGGTGAGGAGTTGTCGGGCGAGGCGTCGTCGGCCCGCCCCCATGGAGGCCCGAATGGCGAACTCCCCGGATCGGTTCATTCCCCGGGCCAACAGCATGCTGGCCACGTTGGCACAGGCGATGAGAAGGACCAGTCCTACGATTACCAGCAGGAAAACCAAAGCAGAGCTAATTCCGCCCAGAGTCCGTTCCATCATGGGTTGGATCCACATTCGGACTCGGGCGTTTGAGTCGGGATACGCCTCGGCCAGCTGGGTGGCGATGATGTCCAACTCCGCCTCCACCTGCTCGGGACTCACATCATCCGCCATTCTCCCGTAGGCTCCAAGCCAATGGCTGCCGCGGCCGGATCCATCCCGATCCAGGACGATAGGGGTCCAGAGCCGACTGTCGTCCCGCCCGCCCCAGGGAGTTGGAGAGCGAAAACCTCTGGGCATGACACCGATGACCTCCCAGGGCTCGCTATTGATGAGGATCTCCCGACCAAGAATGTCCCGGTCGCCGCCGAACTGGCCTTGCCAAAGACCGTGACTCAGGAGGGCGACGCGATGATTCCCTTCCACCTCCTCATCCTCGGTAAACAAGCGTCCCTGCGCGGGCTGCACTCCAAGGAGGTTCATCAGGCTCGCGGTACATGCCCCCCCACGAATCCGGAGTGGTTCCTCACCACCGGAGAGGTTGAACCATCGGAGGTGGATGATTCCGAACTCCTCCAGGGTCTCCGTCTGCTCCCTGACGTCGACGTAGTCCGGAGCGCTGAAGGGTTGGTACCAGCGGTCATCGGGCGGAGTCTCCCAGACGGCAAGTAGACGTTCGGGCTCGTGGTAGCTCATGGGCCGGAGAACGATGCCCTCGAGGACCGAAAAGATGGCTACGTTGGCACCGATGGCCACGGCAATGGTTAGGACCAACAGGAGGGAAAATGCAGGGTGACTCCGGAGCTGACGGAGGGCAAAACGGAGGTCCTGGGTGAGTCGGTCGAACATAGTTGACGCATCCTCTGAGCGGTATTCCCCAGTGGGCGATATCGGGGTGTCACTCCCTTTGACGCCGGTCGCGAGACCGAGGTTGGGAGTGGCTGGTCACCTTGTCCCGGTTCTTGCGCGGAGCCCTCGCGAAACCCCCCTCTTCCTCCCATCGTACGGAAAGGAGCCTTGGGCGAAGTGCGTCCTCAATTCGGAGTCGATCCCATGGGATTTTCCCGGGCCATTCTCTTTGTTCTGGTCCCGCTTTTTCTTGCCCCCCTCCTGAGTCCTGCGGCAGTCCGGGCTCAGGAGGTAGATCGTATCTGGGGGCGTGTTCACACCGTGTCCGGCCAAATCCACGAAGGGTTTATTCGGTGGGACCGGAACGAGGGAAGTTGGGTGGATCAGCTTGATGGGAGCAAGGAAGCAACCTCCTTCCAATTCCAGGATTGGTGGAGGCTTGCCCACCCCGAGGACCAGCGGCGGGACCGCGTTGTCGAGGTGGCCGGTTACAGGATCACCTGGGATGATGATGAACCCGATTTCCCCTCCAGCGTCGAATCGGGGATTCGGTTTGGGCACATCCGCCGTTTGATCGTGGACGATGATGTGGCCCGGTTGGAGCTTCGGTCCGGGACTGAGGTGGAGTTGGAGGGTGGATCGACGGATCTCGGAAGGGACCTCAGGGAAGTTCTCGTGAGAACTTCCCAGGGGAATGTGGTGGAGTTGGAATGGGAGGATCTGGAGAGGGTGGAGTTCATGACGGCCCCGCCGGATGCCCGGGCCGGGAGCCATCGGCTTCACGGAACGGTGGAACCGAAAGAAGGACCTTCGTTCACCGGCTACATCTCCTGGGACGTGGACGAGATTCTGGCGTCCGACACTCTGGATGGGGAGGACTCGGAGGGGAGGCGCCAGGAAATCCTCTTTGGCCGGATTGCCGGGATCCGGCCCACCGGAGATGGAGCGGAGATCACTCTTTCCAACGGGGATCGGGTGGATCTCTCCGGGGACGACGATGTGGATGATGGAAACGACGGAATCCAGGTGTCCGACCCCGGGTTGGGTTTGGTGGACATGGATTGGGATGAGATCGAGAGGGTGCGCTTCCATCCCGCGGAGGTGGCCGTGGGGCTGGATGCTTTCGACGGGGGCCATCGCCTCCGCGGGACGGTTGTGACAGCAGATAGCACTGAGCTTTCCGGTTGGATCAAGTGGGATGGAGATGAGGAGTATTCCTGGGAGCTCCTGGACGGGTGGGATGGTGGCGTGAGTTTCGACATCGAATTCACCCACATCGCCACCATCGAGAAATTCATCGGACAGAATGTCACGGTAAACTTGGGTCCGACCGGGGTCAGCGTATCTCATCCGGTGAAGGAGGGTGCACAGGTCACATTAAGGGACGGACGCGTCTTCGAGCTTTTCGACTCCAACGATGTGGATGAGAGCAACCACGGCATCTTCGTATTGGAGGCTGGGGAAGGGAGGTCGCCGGACGACGAAGAAGCGGAGTGGGTGATGGTTCGGTGGGAGGACTTCCGGGAGATTCGGTTCCAACCGGGAGAGGGCCCATGAAAACTCGACCCTTGCCGACCTCGGTCACCCGGAAACCGGTTGTTGCGGCCTTCGCCTTTCTCCTCCTCGGTTTGGGTCAACCCAACCTTCTCCTCGCCCAGGAGCGGCCATACGCCCCAGACGCCTTCCGCGACCCCGCAGCTGGGGCCCTTTTCCGGGCCGCTCAAGGCAACTGGCAGTCCATCGACAGTTCGGTCGTTAGGTACACGTCGGTGATCAAGCAGCGGATCGCCGCCGGGATCCGGACCCCCCTCAAGGACCGGACCATCTTTAGGAACGAGTCCGCCGTCCGGGCTTTCTGGGACCGGGATCACGGCTCGATTCTGCAGGTCATGGGAAGCAGGGCGCAGTACCCCGGGCGAGAAAGAGCCCAGGCTGAAGAGGGTTGGTCATGGATGGACGACCTGGCCATGGATGAACCCTTCGAGCCGGGCGGAGACCGCCTCCTCTTCGGCCTTACCAACGAGGACGCTGAGGAAATCTCCAACCCGGATGAATCGGAATTCTGGTTCGCCCATCCCCTGGCCCCAGGAGCGGATACCCTCTACCGCTTTCAGAGTGGTGATACCCTGACGCTTTCACTTCCCGATGGCCGCCAGCTCCAGACAGTCCAACTGGACGTGTTGCCCCGGGAAGCCGACGTACACCGGATCTCCGGCACCCTTTGGATCGAGCCAGTGTCGGGAGCTCTGGTCCGAGCCGTGTATCAACTGAGCCGGGAGCTGGATGTTGTTCGGGACATTCCCGAGGTGAGGGCAGAGGACGAGGCCGGGGAGTTCGACATGGTACCGGGCATCCTCAAGCCCTGGATCTTTACCATGGATCTGGTGGCTATCGAGTACTCCCTTTGGGACTTCCGGGTGTGGCTGCCCCGCTCCATGCGTGTCGAAGGGGAGGTCAAGATAGGGATCATGAAGATGCCCATCGCCTTCGACCTTTCGTATGAACTCGAGTCGGTGACCATGGAGGATGACCTGGAAGAAGATCCGGATCCGACCCTCGAAGAGCGGCACTTCGAGAGTCGGGCCGAAGCTATGGGGTTCATGGCGTCGCTTTTGACGGATTCCAGAGGGGTGGAATACGAGCACCTGGAGGACGTTACGAGGAGTTCCTCCGGCCGTGAGTCCCGGTTCATAGTTCCCCAGGATATCACTCTCTTGGAGGAGAGTCCGGAACTGCCTCCACCAATCTGGGCCGAGGCCCCAGGCTTTGCATCGGAGGAGGAATTGGAGGACATGGTCCGGACCCTGGCGGACCTCCCTCCCATCCCGACTCAGGGGATTCCGTGGGACGCCAACTGGGGTTGGGCCCGGCACGATCTCATACGCTTCAACCGGGTGGAAGGTCTGGCTGTGGGGGGGCGTTTCGAGGCAGAGCTGGGGAGCTTCATGGGCCCGGTGAGTTTCGAGACCACGGGGTTCTTCGGGTTTGGTGATTTGGAACCCAAGGGGCGACTCACCCTGGAACGACGCTCGGTGCTCCGACGCGTAGCCATCAGCGGGTACCGGGATCTTCGCCCCACGGATCCAAGGGGGCGTCACCTGGGCCTCGGAAACTCCCTTTACTCCCTCCTGTTTGGCCGAGACGACGGTGAGTACTACATGGCCACTGGGGCCGACCTGGTGTGGCGTTCGCCCGAAGCTGACCGGGAATCGTTCAGGTTCCGGGTTTACGCTGAGCGCCAGGACTCGGTGGGGATCGAAACAAACTTCTCACTTGTTCACGCCTTCAATTCCGACTGGGACTTCCGCCCCAACATGATGGCGGATCGTTTGGAGGAGGTGGGAGGGGAGCTGACTCTGACTCCCTGGTGGGGATCGGATCCTCTGGCGCCCCAGGTGGGCTTGGAGCTCTACGGTCAGGGAGGGTCGTGGCGTCACCCCGACTCCACCTCCCTCAAAGGGGACTACGTGCGGGCCAGCGGCGTGTTGAGGGTGGCGATTCCCCTGGCCGGTGCCAGCTGGAGAGTTGGGTTGGAAGCTGGCGGTGGGACGAGTTGGGGCGATGCTCCGCGGCAGCGAAACTGGTTCCTTGGCGGAGCCCAGACCCTGCGGGGATACGAAGCTTCAGTCCTATCTGGGGAGTCCTTCACCCGAGGGCGTCTCGAAGTGGCCAGGACCTTTCCGGAGGCAGTTACGATCAGTGCTTTCGGTGATGCAGCTTGGGCCGGATACCGCGACGAGTTCGATTCCGAGGAGATCCTGTACGGCGCTGGCCTTGGTTTCAGCCTCCTGGACGGCCTGGTTCGCATGGACTTCTCTCACGGACTGAAGATCTGGACGCCATTCTCTGATCCAGCACTTTGCCGGTTTGGCCCGGAGCCTTACGGTTCCGGGGCAGGCGGGTGACCCATTGAAACTCATCCCTATCACTCCTCGTATTCTGACCTAGGCAGTCTATGTAGTCCGTCTCTTCGAGGGGAGTACGCATGGGTGGTGTCAGAGCTGGGAGTCTTTACGGGACCCTGGAACTACTCATTCTCAAGGGCCTCGAGCGCTACGGACCCATGCACGGTGTTGGCGCGGCTGATCATATCGCGCAGCGCTCCCAGGGACTCTTCAAAATCGAGGAGGGGTCCCTGTATCCCGCTCTCCACCGGCTCCAGGCAAAAGGGCACGTGACCTGGGAGTGGATGAAGACCGAGGAGGGGAAGCGGGCCAAATATTATGAACTCACCAGGTCTGGCCGCCGGGCCCTGAAGAAGGAGCTGGGAAGCTGGGTCACCAACACCCGGGCAATACTCTCCATCTTGGACCTGGGCCTGGAGGATGTCGGATGACCCTGCGGCGCCTTCGAAGACTCTTCCGTCTCGATCGGTTTGGGAAACGCCTCCAACAGAGTCTAGACGATGAAGTGCAATTCCACCTGGAAACCCGGATTCAGGAGTTCGTTGAGGCAGGACTGACCGAGGAGGAGGCGAGAGAGAGAGCCCTATCCCGGTTCGGCGACCCAGAGCTGGTGGTAGAACAGTGCAGGCGGATCGATGAACGCGGTGCCAAACGGAGGGCTGCTTCCGAGCTGGTCAATGACCTTCGGCAGGACCTGCGACTCTCTCTCCGGAGTTTGGCCAAGACACGTGGCTTCACTCTTGTGGCGGTT
>JBDHMC010000147.1:0-6005 GCA_039656355.1 Gemmatimonadota bacterium
TGTGGGAGCCCTCCAGGAGCAGTTTGGAGCTCTCCAGGGCACATTCCTGGGGATCTATGACATGTTCGTGGGCGGTGGGCTATCCCGGGCGACCATCTTCGCCCTGGGGATCATGCCCTACATCTCCGCCTCCATCATGTTCCAGCTCCTTGCGGCAGTTTTCCCCACCATCGAGAAGCTTCAGAAGGAAGGGGAAGAGGGGCGAAAGAAGATCACGCAATGGACCCGCTACACTACGGTGGTCCTGAGCGCGATCCAGGCCTACGGATATTCCGTGTTCCTGGGGAGTCTCGCGGGAGCCGTGAGGACGCCGGGCTTCGGTTTTGTTTTCACCACGGTCGTGGTGTTGACGGTGGGGGCCTTGTTCATCATGTGGTTGGGGGAGCAGATCACGGAGCGGGGTATCGGGAACGGAATGAGCCTCCTGATCTTCTTCGGTATCATCGAAGGGTTCCCGGCGGCCACGGCCCGGACGTTAGAAGCCCTGTCGGTGGGTGAGATCGGTCCTGTCGCCTTGGTGGCTCTCCTGGCGGTCCTTATCGGAGTCACGGCCGGGGTGGTGGCCATGACCATGGGGGCTCGGAAGATACCGGTACAGATTCCCAGGAAGGTGGTGGGCCGGGGTCGAATCCAGGAGGGTCAGAAGAGCTTCATTCCTCTCCGGGTGAATTCGGCCGGGGTGATGCCAATCATCTTCGCCCAGGCTTTCATCGTAGTGCCGGGAACCTTGGCGGCATTCTCCAGCGCTCCCTTCATGCAGGATTTGGCTGCGTTGTTCCAGCCTTCCACGAATATCTACTTCGTCACGTATGGACTCCTCATCGTCTTCTTCACGTATTTCTATACCGCCATCATCTTCAATCCTGTGGACCTGGCGGAGAACCTGAAGAAGCAGGGTGGGTTCATTCCAGGAGTGAAGCCTGGAGCTCGGACCGCAGAATACATCGATCGGGTCCTCACCAGGGTCACGTTGCCCGGGTCCATCTATTTGGCCCTCATCGCACTGGCGCCCTTTTTCATCTTTCGGATTTTCAAGATACAGACGTTCTTCTTTGGCGGTACGGGTCTCCTCATTGTTGTGGGTGTGGCCTTGGATACCGTTCAGCAGGCACAACAGCACCTCATGCTCCGTCATTATGATGGGTTCATGAAGAAGGGGCGGGTGAAGATGCGTGGGAGAGGGCGTCATATGTAGGGTTTAGCGCCGGCTGTTTTCTGTGGGACGGATACCCCGGAAATCCATTGAGCCCGGCGTTTCCTCACCCTGAAGGCTGTTACGGAAGTGGGGTGCGGCCGCGCAGGACCACTGCTACGCAGCGGTGCCCTCTTGCGGATGCCAGACAAGGAAGGACGACGAAGGCGATGCTGAAGCATCGGGGAGGAGTCATGACGCGGTATGGCGTCGCAACCCCCCTGTGCCCTTCGGGTTACTGCGGCACGGGGCCGGGCACCGCGCGAAGCGTGGTCTCTTCGTTGGGAGTTCTCGCCGTAGCGCACGGCTATGCCGTCGAAATCCCGCCTACCATATGGCCCCGTGGCGCGAGTAACGCGGCTCGCCCCACTTCCGTGACAGCCTTCTAAATGGGTAGTAGCGGGTCAACCATATGGAGAACGGCATGAATGTGATTCTTTTGGGCCCTCCTGGGGTGGGAAAAGGCACCCAGGGGGTCCTTTTAGCTGAAGGGAAAGACTGGAAGCATATGGCTACGGGTGACATCCTCCGGGCAAACCGGAGAGAAGGGACCGCCCTTGGCCAAGAAGCCCAGAAGTTTATGGACGCCGGGGACCTGGTCCCTGATGAACTCATCGTGGCCATGGTCAAGGATACCCTGGCGGGCCTGCCCCAGGGACAGGGCGTGGTCTTCGACGGGTTTCCCCGGACGGTTCCCCAGGCTGAGGCTCTGGATGTTGCCCTCGAAGAGTTGAGCAGGGCGGTGGATCGGGTGGTGGTGCTGGAGGCCGATGACGGGGTTCTTGTGAAGCGCATCGCCGGACGCCGGAGTTGTCCCGACTGCGGGAGCGTTTTCAACGTCTACATGAACGCTCCGGCTCAGGAAGGCGTTTGCGACAAATGTGGCTCCGCTCTGGTGCACCGCCCCGATGACAATCCAGAGACAGTTCAAAACCGTCTGAACGTCTACACCGAGCAAACCGAGCCTCTCATCCTTTTTTACCAGGATAGGGCCGGCGTTTTGGCGAGAATTCCCGGCGAGGGATCCGTCGAGGAGATTCAAGGCGGCATCCGGGCGGCCCTTTAGGGTCGACTCGGAACGTCTTGGTGAGCGGCGTGGCCATGGGTAGGGCGTTTCCCCGATGATCCAACTCAAGACCGAGCGAGAGATCGAGTTGATTGCCCGTGGAGGGGCAATCATTGCTGATCTCTTCCAGGAGTTAGGGTCCCGGATTCGGCCCGGTGTCAGCACGGGGGAGTTGGATCGTTTCTCAGACGATTTTATCAACTCCCATCAGGGTGCCGCCTCAGCCTTCAAGGGCTTGTACGGGTTTCCCGGGAGCGTTTGCACTTCGGTGAATGAGGAAGTTGTCCACGGGATCCCCAGCTTTCGACGCGAGCTGAAAGAGGGGGATATCCTTTCCATCGACGTTGGAGTTCGGCTGAACGGTTGGTGTTCCGACTCCGCGTGGACCTTCCCAGTTGGGGAAGTGGACGGGGAAACCGATCATCTTCTTCGGGTGACCGAGGAGTCCCTGTATGCGGCTCTGGAAGCCGCAGTGGTTGGGAACCACGTGGGGGATATCGGGGCGGCCGTGATGGCCAGGGTTGAGGGGACTGGGTATGGGATCATCCGTGACCTGGTAGGCCATGGGTTGGGAAAAGAGGTCCATGAAGAACCTCAGGTGCCTAATGTGGGCAAAGCCGGACACGGTCCCCCCCTCATGGAGGGCATGGTTCTGGCCATCGAGCCCATGTTGGGTGCAGGGACAGATCAGATCCGGACCCAGAAGGATCGGTGGACGGTAATCACGGCGGACAGAGCTCCATCGGCCCATTTCGAGCATACCATTGCGTTGACGCAGGATGGGCCGCAGGTGTTGACCGGGTCTGTGCCTGATGGATATCGGGTGCTGCCGGGTCCAGTAGTCAACCCGGGCGTGAATTGACCGCCGGGGTGAACGGGGAGTGAAAGAGCTGAAACCCCCCATTGAATCGCCAGTTTTTCGCGCCTTGAGGGGCTCCGGCGATTCGGTTATACTTTTATGCTCTGTAATTAACGAACTGGGGTGATTCCCATGAAGGTACGCTCGAGTGTGAAACCGATCTGTGAACACTGCAAGGTGATTCGTCGCCGTGGAGTGGTCCGGGTCATCTGTAAACGGAACCCTCGCCACAAGCAACGCCAGGGTTGACCTGGGATCTTGTCGGTGTGGAGTCGTTTTTTGGTACTGAGAACCCCTGAGACGAACTGATGGCACGTATTGCGGGTGTTGATCTACCCAGAGGGAAACGCATCGAGGTGGCCCTGACCTATATCTACGGGATCGGGCGCACTCGAGCTGAGGAGCTTCTGGCAAAGTGTGGCGTGGATCCGAATCGCCGCACTCAGGATCTGAACGACGAGGAGATCAATCTCCTGCGTCGGCAGATCGAAGGGCATTTCAAGGTGGAAGGTGCTCTTCGGACCGAAGTCTCCATGAACATCAAGCGGCTCATTGATATTGGGTCTTACCGGGGCCTGCGTCATCGCCGGGGCCTGCCGGTTCGGGGCCAGCGGACCCACACCAATGCCCGGACCCACAAGGGGTCCCGGCGGCCTGTCGCAGGTAAGAAGAAGGCTCCGAAGAAATAAGCAGACCTCGGGGGCGGGGTTGTAGCTGGAACGCTACTTCCTCTGTCCTCGTTTTCGAAGGAGTCAAGGAAGCGGGAGAGGGAAGGCAACGCGTGGCAAAACCGAAGCAGACAAAGACGAAACGCACCAAGAAGGTGGTAGAGGCCGAGGGGGTCGCCCACATCAAGGCGACCTTCAACAATACCCTCATCACCATTGCAGATACTTCGGGCAACGTGGTGACCTGGGCCAGCGCAGGGAAGGCCGGCTTCAAGGGATCCAAAAAGTCCACACCTTTCGCTGCCACTGTCGCCGCCGAGCAGTGTGGGCGGGAAGCTTTCGCCCTTGGCGTAAAGCGGGTCAATGTACGGGTGCAGGGACCTGGCTCCGGCCGAGAGTCGGCCATTCAAGCCTTGGCAGCGGCCGGGATCCACATCAAGTCCATACAGGATGTGACGCCGCTACCCCACAACGGTTGCCGTCCACCCAAGAAGCGCCGGGTCTGAGGCCAGAGAAGAAAGCCGACCGAGCTAGAAACGCCGGCTAGAAACGCCGGCTAGAAACGCCGGCTAGAAACGCCGGCTAGAGACGCCAGCGAGAGACGCCAGCGGGAATCGCCAAGATTTAGAGAGGAACGACCAACAGGATGGCACGTTACAACGGACCTGTTTGTAAGCTTTGCAGGCGGGAGGGGCAAAAGCTCTTCCTGAAAGGCATCAAGTGCTACACGGAGAAGTGCCCTGTGGAGAGGCGCGCGTATCCGCCAGGACATCACGGCCCGGCTCAGGCCCGGCGCCGGAAGCAGTCGGACTATGCTGTCCAGCTGCGAGAGAAGCAGAAGGTCAAGCGGATATACGGCCTGGGTGAGAAGCAGTTCCGGAATCTGTTCGAGAGGGCTGCGGTTCAAACAGGTATCACAGGTGAAAACCTCATCGTTTCCCTTGAGTCCCGTTTGGACAACATCATCTTCCGAATGGGTTTTGCCGCCAGCCGGGCCGCCGCACGCCAGTTGGTGAGGCACCGGCATGTGGAGGTTAACGGGCACTGTGTGGACGTTCCCAGCTACCAGGTGGCAGTGGGTGATGAGGTAGCGGTGAAGGCGAAGTCCCGGAAACTGGTCTTTATTGAGGAGAGCTTGGAATCCCGGACCCGTCCGGAGCTTCTGGAGTGGCTTGCCCTGGATCAGAAGAACAGGGTCGGGCGGATGGTCAGGAAGCCCACGAGGCAGGACATTCCGCTGGCAGCCCAGGAGCAGCTCATCGTCGAGTTGTATTCCAAGTAATCCGAAGGCTCCGGGCCCAGCACACTGGCGCCCGGGCCCCTTATCCCGAAGCGGTTGTCGAATGCTGTTGCCCCGAAAGGCACGGAGGATAGAGTGGAGTTAGATCTGACTGGACTGGTGCTTCCCGAGCGGGTAGAGATCGCAGGCATTCCGGAAGATGGAAGGTCGGGCCAGTTCATCATCGAGCCCCTGGAGCGGGGTTTCGGATACACCCTGGGGAACCCGGTTCGAAGAGTCCTTCTTTCAGGGCTCAGGGGGGCCGCGGTTTGGGGTTTCCGGATCGATGGCGTGGTCCACGAACACCAGACCATCCAAGGGGTTGTGGAGGACGTCCATCAAGTCATCCAGAACCTGAAATCCCTGGTGATCGGGGTTGATGATGAGGTGGATGAGGCGACACTGGAGATCCAGGTGAAGAAGGCTGGGCCTGTAACCGCCTCCCTGATCAATGCCCCTGGCGCAGTGGAGATTCTGGATCCCGAGCACCACATCCTCACTTTGGAAGAGGATCGGGAGCTTCGGATCGAGCTGTTGGTGAACAAGGGCCGTGGGTTCGTTCTGGCCGGCCAACACGAACTCCCTCGGGGGGCACCTGTAGACCTGGTCCGGATCGATAGCATCTACAACCCGGTCCGGCGAGCCAACTTCACGGTAGAGGAAACCCGAGTCGGCCAGCGAACGGACTTCGATCGGCTCACCCTTTACGTTGAGACGGATGGCTCCTTGGATCCTGAGTCAGCCGTCCGATATGCGGCGGATTTGGTTCGGAAGCACCTGGAGTATATGCTCTACTTCGGTGAGGGCGGAATTCCCCAAATCGCGCCTCCTGGCGCTGTGCCCGTACCGGAGCGACTGCAGGACCTTTTCAACCGCCCGATCGAAGATCTGGCCGAGCTTTCTGTCCGCTCCCGTAATTCATTGCAGAAGGAAGACATCCA
>JBDHMC010000148.1:0-5932 GCA_039656355.1 Gemmatimonadota bacterium
GTTCGCTGATGTCGATCATCACCTGGTTGAAGTCCCTGCGCTCGAAGAGGGGCTCGATGACCGGTTGCCGGATGGTCCAGCCCCAATCGTCTTCTCCCTGAGGGTGGGAGAAGGTGGAAGGGAAGCTCACGGCCGGCGTGTACCGTTCCAGGAAGCAGGTATCGGGAAGGACCACATCAGCCACCGCCTCCTCGAATTCCGTGAGGTGGAGCTGGAAAGAGAAGATGAAGTTGAATTTCTTCAGGAAGTTCTCCGTTACCGCCTCCGCGTTCCCCATGGTCATGACGGAGTTGGAGCCGAAGTTGATCATCACATCCGGTTTGTAGGGGATCTTGAAACGCTCCAGCATCTCGAACCACCGGGGACTCGTGATGGTGAAGGCGTTGTATATGGAGGTAGGGAACATGTCGTGAAGGTCGAGGCGCGTGGGCGGCTTCGGCTCCCGCATGGGATAAGGGACGTGGTCGTAGACCCAGGTCTTGGCCATGAGGAGGCCGTCGGGACAGGGGTAGGGGATCTGATAGGGTTTCCCTGTTCCCTCGTAACCACTTCCGACGGCAGCACCCAGTCCCAAAGCCGAACCGAAGGTGTCCGCAGCCCCCACCATGTGGTTGACCATGTCGATAGATAGACAGGTCCACCCGGAGTTGACGTGTCCTTGTGCTCCTCGGAAGAAGTGGGTGGCCACCGGGCGCCGCGGGACCTTTCTTGGCCCCTTGCTGGTCTCGATGGTCACCGTGGATCCGATTTCCGCGGCTTCGCCGAACTCCTTGGCGATGCGACTCACCGTGGCAGCCGGCACTCCCGTGGCCTCCTCAACGAAAGCGGGCGTGTAGGTCTTCACGTGCTCCTTTAGGAGTTCGAAGCCAGGCGTGCCTTCCACCCCATCAACCACATATTTCCCCGTCAGCGCCACTTCGTGAGCGACATCTTCGTACTCCACACGGGTCACGGACGGGTCGTTGTGGACCTTGGGCCCGCCGTCCACCAAGTCCCATACCATGGGCTTGCCCGTTACGCTGTCCCGCATGTAACGACCATCCGACGGCCGAGTCAGGTAAGGGCCGTTGGTCTTATACATGAGGTATTCAGCATCGTAGATCCCGTGTTCGTTCAACAAAGAGTTGACCAATCCCAAGGCCATGGCACCGTCGGTCCCCACTTTGATGGGCACCCACTCGTGGCCCTTGGAGGCTTGAGCACTCTGAAAAGGATCGAATACGATGTTCTTGAAGCCTCGGGCGCGAGCGTCGGCGGCCTGGGTGGCGTTCTGGACTGCCACATGGCCAGCCCCGTGTCCTTTGGAGCAGCCGAAGTTGAGTGCGTAGTTGCAGTTGGCGAAGTCGGGGATGATGGACCAAGCTACGTGCATGATCCCATTCATGAAGTGGGCGCCGTTCCCGCAATGGAGCCCCCCTCCGGAGACCCAGTAATTTGGGGTTCCGAATCCCTTCATGAACCCAATGACCCCGAACCGAATCTCCGAAGCCTGGGTGGTGGTGGCCTGGAAGTACGCTCCTCTCGGGTCCCGGTCCCGGCACTCCTCCAGTTTGCCTATGATGATGTCCATCGCCTCATCCCAGGAGATGCGCTCCCACCCGGGTTCGATGCCGAGGCCTTTTTCTGGATTGGTGCGTTTGACCGGATAATTCAGCCGATATGGATCGTAAAGCAGGTGGGGAGAGGCGAGACCTTTGGGACAGATACTACCACGCCCGGTTGGGGCGTCTGGATTTCCCTCGACTTCTGTGATAACGCCGTCCTGGCGGCGGACCTTGATGCCGCACATGCAATAGCATTGTCCGCAACTCGTGGGAATCCAAAGGTCCTCCTCGATCCGGTTCTGCGTGGGTGCAGTCATGAACCGACTCCTACCTCAAATAGGGTTCGTCCGGCAGAGGATTGTCAGCAGACACGCCGGAGTCTTTGGTTGGGTCAACGTAGCGATCGGACTTTCGGTTCGACAGACGGGAGTGGGTCTTTGAATCTTGGATATTCGAAGGTGTTGTTGTGGTCGGCTTCACAGGCATGTCGTCGCATGGGGTCCACCAGGCTACTTTGAGAAATCTCCACGGAACCTTCCCTGTCGAGAAATCTGGTATGACAGATCGGCCCCCAAGGTACTTGATTCCAGCCGGCCCCCACTGTGTGGAGGAGGTCATCCGAAAGAGCCGGTTCGTCACAGAGGCCGACCACGCTTCCGACGCTGAAACCGCACAGGCTTTTGTGGCCCGGATCCGAGAGAAGTTTCCTGATGCCACCCACCACTGCTGGGCTTATGTGGCCGGTCCGCCGGGGAGCACCACCTTTGTTGGAATGAGCGACGACGGCGAGCCTCACGGGACTGCGGGCCGCCCCATGCTGACCGCTCTTCTTCACGGAGGGGTGGGGGAGATCGTGGCCGTATGCAGCAGGTACTATGGAGGCACCAAGTTGGGAACGGGCGGGCTTTCCAGAGCGTATTCCGGGGGTGTGAAGCTACTCCTCGAGTCGCTTTCCACCAGGGAACATGTCGAGCGGACAACCCTACGGGTCGTGGTTGACTACGGATCGGTGGACACCCTCCAACGACCTTTCACCGAGGCTGAGGTCGTCATTGAGTCACAGGATTTCGGGGAGAACGTCGAGTACCGACTCACCGTTCCAAGGGAGTATGCCGAGAGTCTGGCCGACGCCGTGGCCGGGGTCACCAAAGGCCGGGGGATTGTCCAGCCCGTCTCGCCGGACGGCTCGTAGGGAGCCTCTGGGCAAGTGGGGTGCGGCCGCGCACAGGTTGATCTGGGATCCGGTCATCTTGCCTGGACGGCTCCTTTCCCCCATATGAATCCTGGTTAAGCAGTGAGCTTCCGTCGTCTTGTGCCGACGTGAGCCCTTTCCATCTTCCTCCCCACCGGGAGACAGACAATGCTCAAACGACCGTTCTTCTGCCTTTTTACTGCCCTCTTTGCCCTCTCTTTTGCAGCTACCACTACGGAGGCCCAGTACACTCCGTGGCACTACTGGACCTTGGTGGAATCGGCCGTGATGGATGAGATCATCGGCGAAGCATCCGGAGAGACCGCCTACAATACCATCATGGAAACGGGTGGGTACAATAAGAACCGTCTGGCCGATGAATACGGGGACGGGACCTACTACGAGGCCCAGTACATCTACGACAAACTCCTGGAGTACGGCCTCCCGGGAGCCGACCTGGTTCGGTTCCCCGGCGGGGAGGTTTGGGATGGAATCAAAGGTGAGCTTTGGGAAGTCACTCCGATCCGTCAGAAACTGGCCTCCTATAACGACATGACGGCAATGCTGGCCAACGGGAGCCAAAACGCTGACGTGACGGCACCCCTGATCTGGGTCGGGCGAGGGACTGACGAAGAGCTGGATCGCCTCGATGTGGCTGGCAAGATCGTCGTAACGGAGGGATCCATCGGAGGCGTTCACGGGGCTGCCTGCGGGGAGCGGGGCGCCCTTGGGGTGGTGAGCATCGCCAACAACCGCCCCAACTTCGATCCTCTTCAGATTCCCTGGAGCGGGATCCGGGGCCGGGGAGCAGCAGGGGGAGAAACCAAATTCGGCTTCTTCATTCCCCCCAGGGAGGCTGAGGTCCTGAAACGCCGTCTCATGGCCGGGGAAGAGATCACCGCTCATGCGCAGGTGGAATCCACGACCCAACCCTATGAACTGCAGGATCCTGTAGCCCATATCCCGGGCACCGATCCGAATGCCGGTGAGATCATCCTCTCGGCCCACCTTTTCGAGGGGTATGTAAAACAGGGTGCCAACGACAACAAATCGGGAAGTGCTGGAATCCTGGAGGTGGCGCGAGTCCTCCACACCCTCATCGACGAGGGTCGGATTCCCCGGCCCAAACGGACCATTCGGTTCCTCTGGGGTCCCGAATATTCCGGTACCGGCCCCTGGGTCCGGGAGCACGGGGAACTGATGGAGAAAACCCATGCCAACATCAACATGGACATGGTGGGTGAATGGCTGACCCTGAACAAAGCCTACATGCGGCTCATGCGGACGACCTACGGCCAGCCCCACTTCATCAACGACGTGATGGAGAACTACTACCGATTTGTGGGTCAGGCCAACAACGAGCGAATCCAGAATCGGAGCGGGTTCTACAAGGTGCCCAAGAGGATCGTGGCGCCCACCGGCGCGGACGAACCCTTCTACTACAGCATCGAGACCCACTACGGGGCCTCGGACCACATGGTCTTCAACGACTGGGGTGTCCAGGTGCCCGGAGTGATGATGATCGTGTGGCCGGATCAGTGGTACCACACCTCCGGTGACCGGATCGACAAGGCCGATCCTACCCAGATGAAACGTGTGGCCGTCATCGGGGCCGCCGCAGCCTACA
Organism: Gemmatimonadota bacterium; assembly: GCA_039656355.1. Classification (GTDB taxonomy): domain Bacteria; phylum Gemmatimonadota; class Gemmatimonadetes; order Longimicrobiales; family Gaopeijiaceae; genus JABDNZ01. Next base: position 4,364 of record JBDHMC010000148.1, read on the forward strand.
CCGTAGCCAGCGCCGATGACGATATGGCGATCCGGTTGGCGGGGGAGATCGTGAGCAACGGCACCAGCCGTCTGGGTCACCAGTTCATCGTCGCCCAGGGGTTCTTGAACGGTGCCACATCAGAGAACTTCGCGGATCAGTATAAGCTGGCCCGGGCCCATGTGACCGGGACCGTCATGGCCGAGCAGGAAACCGTGGAGAGTGTGCTGGAGTTGGCGGAAAACGAAGGACCCGTCGGTGACTACGTAGAGGAAATGCAAGCCGCCCTGGAAGCCATCGGCCAGGCTCATCTACAGGCTCTGGAGACCCATATGGAGGCGGCAGCCGCTCGTTTGGGTACCCGGGGGATCCTTCTGGGTCAGACCGACCTGGAGCGGGAGGCCAGCCGCATCGTTCCGAGCCAAACTGCTCTCGTGAAACGGGATGGGTACGGCGGCACCCGGGCGCACGTCCAGGCTGTATCCGAGGAGGTCCGGAGCCAGTATCCCTCCCAGGGGGTCAACACCAGCGAACTGCAGCACCTCATCGACGGGCGTCACTCGGCTCTGGATATCAAGGTGATGCTGGATGCCCAAAGTCAGACCCTTACCGACCTGCAGGCCGTCCTGAATTACCTGGAGGTTCTGAAGGCCGCAGGTTTAGTGGAGATGTAAGCGGGAACGCAGTGTGGGAAAGAAACCGGGGGGCAAGCTCCAGGCCTGCCCCCCGGTTTTGGTTTTTTGGACCCTGGTCAATCCTGACAGCCCTCAATCAAACGTGTATGCGTGAAACTCCCATTCGTCAGGGGGCCCCGGCGCGAGGAGCAAGGTGGGCTCTTCACCGAGCTGCATGATGGTGGACCCGAAGGTGAAAACCGCGCCACCATCCCTTAGAGACCGGCAGACGGGGTGCTGCTCTGAATCGCGCGAGGCTAAGGTCTCTTCGATCCAGGTGCCGTCGACCTGGCTGGCGCCATCGAGCCTATCGAGGAGGGTTCGCATCCGGGTCCGGGTGTTTCCAGCCTCCAGATCCGACGCAGGCGTGACTGTGAGCTGAACGCGGCCGGCCACGCTCAGGTCATCATTCACGAGGGGGTGGTTGGTATGGGTAATGACGCCTTCGCGATTGTCAGGCTTATACTCCACAACCTTGCCCGCTGACGCCTCATAGGCGAAGACCTGCTCTCCAACTCCGACCGTGTAGTTCTGGCCGGAGGCGTGGGACACTTCAGTCAAGAAAGACCTCAGCTCCGATTCTTCGGTCCGAGCCAGAAGCCCTCTGACCACGAAGGCGACCGGTAGGCCCTCCCGCGCATAGCGGAGTTGGCTCAGCGCGTTTACCACCACTCCGACCCCGGCCTCGTTGATCCCGTTGAGCGCGATCATTCCGGCTGTGGTGAAGATGATCTGATCGGGCTGGAGGTCTCCTCCTTCGATGAGGAGAAGGGTTTGGGAGCCATCGCGGAAGCTCTCGATATCCATGTTCTGAGCGACGAAGGCCGGGCGCTGTTCCGTCCCCGGCACACCTAAAGCACTACAATGGTCCCCTCCGGCGATGTCCCCGGCGTTGAGCCAGACTTCGTCCAGGAGA
>JBDHMC010000149.1:0-6301 GCA_039656355.1 Gemmatimonadota bacterium
GGTGAAGGATGGTGTCCGCTACCGGGACGTGACCTTCATGCCCGATGGTGAAAACCTCCTGGGCCTCTCGGATGAAAGTGGAGAGTTGGAATGGGTGACACTTCCGGCGAACGGCATTGGAGAAGAGGAAGCTCTTACCGAAAACGGGGCCATCCTTCGTTTCCAGGGCCATCCTTCCCCGGACGGACGCTGGACAGCCTTCACAGACAATAACCGGGATCTCTGGATCCTGAACGTGGAAACCGGGGAGCAAACCCTGGTTTCGGAGGATCAGGAAGGTGTGGGGGGAATGGGCTGGTCCCCGGACAGCCGCTGGCTGGCATACGAAAAATCCGCAGCCAACACATTCACCCAAATCAAACTCTTCCGCCCCGGCGAGGGTACTCGGGCCGAGGTCACCAGCGACCGAGTGAACTCTTTCGCGCCGGCTTGGGACCCGGCAGGCGATTTCCTCTATTTCCTTTCCGACCGAAACCTCAACACCCTGGTTGGTAGCCCATGGGGCCCCCGGGCTCCAGAACCCTTCTTCGATCGGGCCAACGAAATCTTCCATGTCTCCCTCCGTTCAGGGCTTCGCTCCCCCTTCGCCCCGGACGACGAGCTAACGGAGGGGGCCGAGGAAGGGAGCCCCGGTGGTGATGAACCCAGCGGGGGCGCCAGCGACCGGGATGACCCAGAGGACTCCGTTGACCCCATCGAGATCGATTTGGACGGTCTCAGGACTCGGGTCAAACAGGTGCCAGTTCGGTCCGGAAACTACCGGGGTCTCTCGGTAAACGGGGATGCCCTCTTTTTCATGGACAGCGACGTGGGTCAGCGGGGTGGAGGCCGCCTCACAGCAATCGGTATCGACAATGAGGATGCGCCCGAGCTCACCGTCGTAGCCGAGGGCGTTTCCGGATTCGAAATGTCTTCGGACGGCAAGAAACTTCTACTCAGGCAAGGCAACAACGTATACGTGGTCGACGCCAGAGCCAGCCGGGTAAGCCAGCTCAACGACCACAGTGTTGATCTGTCAGGTTGGAGTTTCCCCATCGATGTCAGGGAGGATTGGCGGCAACTCTTCATCGATGCCTGGCGCCTGGAGCGGGATTACTTCTACGACCCGGGCATGCATGGAACGGATTGGGACGGTATCCGGGACAAATACCTCACTCTTGTGGACCGGGTTACGACCAGGGACGAGCTCTCGGACGTCATCGGCAGGGTGGTGGGTGAGCTCAGCGCTCTCCACACCAGCGTTCGAGGCGGGGACACCCGCAGCGGAGACGACAACATCCGTGTGGCCACACTGGGAGCCCGGTTGGTCCGGGAGGATGACCAAGGGGGCTACCGCATCGACTATATCTACCGACACGATCCCGACTATCCCGACGAAATGTCCCCCCTGGCCGATCCTGACCTGGGACTCTCCGAGGGGGACATCATTTTGGCAGTGAACGGTCAGGACGTTCTCTCGGTCTGGGATATAGGGGCGCTCCTCAGAAACCAGAGCCGGCAGGTCCGGCTCCAGGTGCGATCAGCGGCAGGCGGCGAAACCCGTGACATCATGGTGACCCCCACGTTCGGCGAGTCGAGTCTTCGGTACACCGACTGGGAATACACCCGGCGGCTGAAGGTGGAAGAAGCGGGCGACGGCCAGATGGGTTACCTGCACCTCAGGGCCATGAGCGGCGGAAACATCAACGAGTTCTATCGGAAATTCTACCCCATATTCAACCGGCGGGGACTCATCATCGACGTCCGGAGGAACAGTGGTGGGAACATCGACAGCATCATTCTCGAGAAGCTCATGCGGCAGGCGTGGATGTACTGGAAGGACCGCGCGGGCAATCCCACCTGGAACATGCAGTATGCCTTCCGAGGGCACATCGTTGTCCTGGTGGACCAGAACACGGCCTCGGACGGGGAGGCTTTCGCCGAGGGCTTCCGCCGCCTGGGGCTGGGACCCGTAATTGGAATGCGAACCTGGGGAGGAGAGATCTGGCTTTCCTCCTCGAATCGCCTCAGCGACGGTGGGCTGGCCCGGGCACCCATGACAGGTGTTTATGGACCCGAACGTGAGTGGCTCATCGAGCAGATCGGCGTCATCCCGGACATCACAGTGGACAACCTTCCCCACGCCACCTTCAACGGTGAGGACGCCCAGCTGGAAGCAGCAATCCAGTATTTGCAGGAAAGGATAGCCGAAGATCCTCGGCCCGTTCCCGAACCGCCACCTTATCCGAATCGCCGGTTCAACTATCCCGTCAGGGGTGGAGGTGGCACCCGGTAGGGCCGTCGCGGGAGTTGCCGAGTTTACTTCAAGCGCACCACGATGACTCGGGCCAAGGCTGGAGCGAACACGGTGACCTCCGCGCCCCGCCCTGTGCCGTTGGAAGTAAAGTCGTGAACTCGAAGGCCGGATTCCCCCATTCGGCCCGAATACGTAGCCGTTTCCAGAGAAACACTCCCGGGCCCGGATTCGGTCATGGTAACCGGCCATGGATAGGCTCCCAGGGGCCGGCGTGCAGCGCTGTACACCGATGTTGAGGACATGGCCGACGGAAAATCGACGCTGGTGAAGGCTCTGGGAGGAGGTGGCGCATCCGTGCCGTTCAGCATGACAGCTGTAGCGTACTCCTCCATCAATTCGTTAAACGTGCGTCCAACCAGATCCGGGTAGGCGTTGGGCCCTGGGACGGTCAGAGAGTCGTTTTGGACCCGAAACAGGGTCGTGTCAGCAAAGGGAGTAGCCGCCCCGCCGTATGCGTCTCCCAGCCACCGGTGAAAATGCCACCCGGCACCATAGATAGTGTGCCTTTTCTGAGGACCGGAAGGTGACACCCATTCGGCGCCGTCGGGGTTTACCGTCACAGAGTTCGGTTGGGAAGCCATATAGCGGAGGCTTCGGCTCAATCTCAGGAGGGTGTTGTAACCCTCCAAGGTTCTTCCAAAGTCCACGATGTCATCAAGGGTGAGCATCTCACCCATGCCGGGCCCCCCGGTCTCCGACATAGCGAGCCGGGATGCCCGGTCGGTGGCGACCTCCGCCGCACCCTCCTCCACCCAGGTCGGATGGAACTCCCGTGCCACCAGGCGGTGGTAAAGGGAACTGATATGCTTGATCTCATGGACCAGAGTGCCCACGAGCTGGTAATTGCCCGACAAATATCCGTTGATGAAGCTGGCCTTCAGATAGGTGATTTCCATTTCGTTGGAGCTTGCACAGAACTCCTGGCCCAGCATGTCCGACGACCTGACGAATCCGGCCACCCCGTCCTTGATTCCAGGGGCCACAAAGACAACCACCTGTCCGTCACCGTTTACATCCGAGACCCCTCCGAAGTAGCTGTCGATCACCCTCTTTCCGTAGTCCCGGTAGTAGTCCAGCATAGCTTGAACAGCAGCGGGGCTGACTGGTTCTGTGGTCTGTTGAAGGCTGTCCTGGTAGATGGCGACGTGCTCGTTCTCCCCGAGGAGGATTGCGGTTTTGGGTGTCACCTCGGCACAGCCGTTTACCGCAAAGTTCAGCGACCGCTTCGCTGGCGCTCCTTGGGCTCCAGCCGCGACCACTGCGGGAGCCTGGCTTGGGAAAGACGGTAGGGGCCTGAAATCCGGTGGAAGGGTCGCCAGCAACCGCCGCTCCTCTTCCCGGATTTCCCAGTGGAAGGCCTCGGTAGTCCTGGCGATCTCTTCCGCCTCCTGAAGAGATGGGGGGATCTGGAACCATGAGGGAATCTGGACCGGCTCGAGTTCCAGAGCGGGGGTCGCTTGCACACCTACCCCCTTCACCTCCAGGGTCACCGAAAGGACGTCCCCGGGGTCACGATTGGTTTCGGAACGGATGATCCCGACCCGGTACCGATCTCCCTCATCGCCCGCTGAGAGGAACAAACCACATTCGTTCGTCCTTCCGGTCGGATCGAGGACCCTGCTCTCCCCCGGGTTGAGGGGCGTGGGAGCCGGGCAGATGCGGACCGTTACCTCCTGGGTGGTGACCTCTTCTTCGCTGTCCTCAACCCGAGCGTTGACGGTGAAGTATCCCTCCTGAGTTGGAGAACCGCTCAACTCCCCGTCAGGAGAAAGCGTCATACCCGGCGGCAAATTCCCACCCAGGGAAGACCAGATGTAGGGAGCTCCGGAACCCCCTATCGCCTCCAGCTGCCCGGCATACTCAAAGGTCAACCGCCCATTGGGCAGGGTGGTGGTCATCACCCGGAGTGGAGGCCACACGGCGGTGGCATGGAATTCGGTTGAAACCTCCCCAACGGAGGCCCCCACCGTCTGCGGCTCTTTCGGGTCGGACCCCAAGGTCCACTGGACGTTTACCCTCCCCTCGGAGTCTGTGGTGGGAAACGATGGGAAAACGAACCCCCCACCCTGAAGAACGGAGAAGGTCACCGAAACCCCGGGGATGGGGCTTCCTGCCCCGTCCGTCACTTGGAGCTGGAGCAGTTCTCCCAGCACGGTCCCGACAATCCCGGTCTGGCCGTCGCCGGACACTCTATCCGCATGGGCCGGCCGTAATGCAACCGTTAATGTGGCTTGGCCGACTACTCCGCCAGCCGTCGCTCGAATCTGTGTCACCCCGGGACCCATGGCGGTGGCCAGCCCCGTCCCATCGATCTCCGCGACGGCCGGACGGCTGCTGGTCCAGACTACCGGGATCCCCGTCACGGCCTTCCCCCTCCTACTTAACAGTTGGGCAGAAAACCGGACCGTCCCACCTGTCACGATCAGGGTGTCCTGGGATGGAGTCACCAGGGCTTCTACCGCCACAGTGGGACTTGAAGGCCCATCCCCCCCGCAGCCCACGAGGGCCAAAAGCGCGAGCGTCAGGAGGCCCCCCCCCAGCGTTCTTAGATCCATGACTCGAAGTGTCTCCATGGCATTCTTGGGGAAAGGCATAGGTGTGGACACCTCCCTCAGCTCCCCGGAATCGTCTCGTCGTCTCGAACCTTAGGCGCGATGGCAAACCCGGTGAATCCGTAAATCCATGCGAAGACGACGCCCGTATAGCAAAGGAAGGCAAAAGGAGCGTATTCCGTCGTGGGTACGCCCAAAGTCCCAGCCATATAAACACCGGCGATACTCCAAGGCACGATTGGCACGATGACGGTGCCCGAGTCCTCCAGTGTCCTGGAAAGGTTCTTGGCCGCCAACCCCATCTTCTTGAAGGCCGGGGCAAAGAGCTCACCGGGAATCAGGAGTGTCAGGAAGGAGCTTCCCGTCATGACCGCCACCGCGATGCTGGAGGCCGACGTGGCAGCAACCAGTCGACCGGTGGTGTTGGCAAACCGGGTCATGTGCTGGAGCAGCACGTCCAGCATCCCAGCTTTTTGGGTGATGCCGGCAAAGGCAAAGGCGCAAAGGGCAATGAGGGTCACGTCCATCATGTTCAACATCCCTCCCTTTGTGAGAAGGGTGTCGACCAGTGGAATCCCTGTCGTCGAAGTGTGCCCATGCACCATGGCATCAACGGCATCCACCAAGTTCACTTCCTGGTAGATCATGGCCAGAATCATGGCCACCACCGACGACACCACCATCCCGGGAATGGTTGGTTTCTTCGAGATGGCGGCATAAAGAGTGATGATGGGCGGCAGGAGCAGGACGACGCTAAAACGGAAGGTGGCAGGAATGGTCTCCATAATCTGAGTCATCTGCTCCGACTCAAGAGACCCCTCCACCCCTCTCCCCATGAAAAAGTAGAGCACCAACCCGAGCAACCACGCCGGTGTCGTGGTCCAGAGCATGTGCTTGATGTGGTCGAAGAGGTTACTCCCTGCGGCGATGGGGGCCAGGTTCGTCGTATCCGAAAACGGCGAGAGTTTATCTCCGAAATAGGATCCCGCGACGATTGCCACTGCCGCGGAATCCCCAACCCTTGGGCGATACCGATAAAGGCCACCCCTACGGTCCCCGCCGTGCCATAGGATGTTCCCGTCACCACGGAGATGATGCTACAGACGACACAAGCCGTCACCAAGTAGAGGGTGGGAGAGATGATCTTGAGGCCGTAGAAGATCATCATTGGGATGGCCCCACAGGACATCCATGTCCCAATCAACATTCCTACCACGATTACCACCATCATGGCAGGCATGCCCTTGGAGATACTATGGACGATCCCCTCTTCCATCTCCTTGTAGGTGTAGCCCAGCCGGAGAGCGAGGACCCCGGACACCGCCGCTGCAGCAATGAGGAGAAACTCAATGCGGAGTTTGAAGAACCCGTACCCCAATCCAAGAAATACCGCGATGGAGAAGATGGGGATCAGGGATTGAAAGAGAGTTGGTGTCCGCTTGCCTTCGCCCAT
>JBDHMC010000150.1:0-5846 GCA_039656355.1 Gemmatimonadota bacterium
AATATGTCCCCGAGATCCCGGTCGAATTGCTCTGACCAGAGATGGTAACCATCGGCCGTATTGATGAGCTGAGCCGTAATTCGGAGGGTCTGACCGGATCGTCTTACGCTTCCCTCGATAACGTTGGACACGTTCAGGCGCGAGCCGATCTCCCTCACATCAAGCCGCTCACCCTTAAAAGCGAACGCCGACGTCCGGGCAGCAACCCGGAGCCCTGCTTGTTTCGCTAGGGCATTCGTCAATTCCTCGGTGATTCCGTCCGCAAAATACTCTCCTTCAGGCTCCGAGCTCATACTCTCGAAAGGAAGCACCGCCACTGATAGGCCAGAGCCAGACGATGTCTGAACGGCTTTGATTTTGGGAGAGCTACGACCGAGATCCGGCTGCACCTGAAATACCCAGGCAAGGGTAAGGGCCACGGGAAACCCGAGGATGACCAGAACAACCACCCAACTCACCGTCCAGTCGGGCACCAACAGCCTCGGCAGGATGAGATCGGCGGCCTCAATGAGGCCGATTCCCGCGACCACGTAGACCGCCGCGACGCGGATGACTTTCCGCCGCTTCAGCTCGGTCCACAGATTCGAGAGTCTCGACGCCATTAGTTACGGCTCAGGTAGAAAGGGGTCGCCCGCACCATCCAGCTTGAAGCTACCTACGAACGTCATGCCCGAAAACGCGTTCCTCCACGGCCTGGATCATCTTCTGTCCGTTGGAACTATTCGTCAGTAGGACATACCCCAGATTCTCATCAACCCCGTAGATGAAGTCCGCGATGAAGATCACATTGTTGCCACCATGGTAGACGTATCGGCGTGACCCATCCGTCACGAGACCGAGACCGTGCCCCCAGCTCCGCTCCACATCACCAACCGTATCCACCGTGGCACCCGGGGTCGCCAATGCGGAGTACGGCCCCTGTGCAAGGATCTCCGACGCCAGATGCGCCCCGAACCTGCCGAGATCCGATGCCGTCGTGTGCAAGGTGGAGCTCGCGAGCTCCAAGTGAATCTCCCACTTGTCCGGACTTCCCTGAGCGTCATGCCCCAGGGAATAATTGGTCCTGGTCTCAGCGTCGAACAGAAAACTGCTCCTGGTCATGCCCAAGGGGTCAAAAACTCTTTCCCTCGCCAACTCATTCAGACCCTTCCCGGTCCTCTCTTCCACTATTCGCTGAAGGAGGACGTAACCTTCGCCGGAGTACCGGTACTCGGTTCCCGGGTCCACGACGAATTTGAGCGTATCGTCGGGCGCGAAGAGCTCAGAATAACTTCGCGCGTTGAAGTCCATTCGGCTGCGCCAATTTGGTAATCCGCCGTGATGGGTCAGGAGAAGTCGCGGGGTGAGGGTCCCAGACCGTGGGTCGTAGGCTATCTCCGGAACCTCCGGTACCAGCATCTGAAGGGATGCGTCGAGTTCCAATGCACCCTCGCGCGCCAGTGAAAAGACCACATAGGCGAAAAGGGGTTTACTGATGGACGCGGCTTCAAACGCGGTTCTCGTGTCGATTGGCTCAGGGGCACCCTGGCTCTTCACCCCACCCACATGCTCGTAAAGGAGGCCACCGTCGTCGAACACGGCGAAACCGAAGCCGGGTACCCCATGCTCGAGTGTGAGGCTGTCCAGGAAAGGACCAAACGAATCGAACTCGGCGGTTCGGCCGGGGCTGGTGCAAGACGCCAGGACCAATCCAAGGACCACCAGGGTAATCTGATTCAGCTTCATAGAGACCAAACCCGTCCGGAGGAAGATACTTGCCCGATGCGCAGTATACCCCCGGTGAGAATCCCGAAACAACGGGACAGCAGTCTCCCTCCGAGAATGCCCTTGGCTCAGGTCCCCATAGATCCGAGGAGTCCTGGCACTCCCTCTTGCTCTAAGAGCTGGAGCCCAAAGCGTTGCTCAGAGACCCCGTCTTTCAGTTGAAAGTCGTACCAAGCTCGACCGTTCCGGATTTGGCCATCAAAGAAAGCGAAGTGGACCGACCTCTCCTGCTTGAGCTCCTTAGCAAGCTCCACGAGGTGGGAGGAGAAAATGGAGCCGCTGGTTCGGCTTCTCGCGAAACCCCGAATCACCATCAAAGAGGCGTCAAAAGCATCTTTCACGTTTGTCCCACGAAACACTTCATCGACCACTACAAGGGTTCTCTTTCCATTGGCCACAGCCTCCGCAATTTCCCTGACTCGCCGGACCTCGGCCAAAAAGAAACTCAGCCCTTCCCGCAGGTTCTCCTCCGGACTGAGGCTGGAGTAGACACCGTCGAGTGGTGAGATGCGGAGTCGTTGGGCCGGTACACCCATACCCAGGTGGGCGAGAAAGGCCGACAGGGCCACAGCTTTTAAATAGGTGGTTTTCCCTGCCATGTTTGGTCCAGTCAGGAAAACCAGCGTCTTCCCATCGGCGAGTCTCACCGGGTTCGTAACCGGGATCTCGAGGAAAGGATGAAACACGCCCTCACCTTCAAAAACGAACTCGCCACCCTCTGCCACTTCGGGTAGAACCAAGCCTCTTTGATCGATCACCTCACCCATCGCGATCAGTGCATCCAGATCGTACAGGAGTTCGAAGAACCGCTGGAAGTCCGCCTTGCGCTCCACCCGCAGGTATCGGTCGGCTCTGGAAATGGTCCACGGCCGCCGGGTGATGCGAACCTCTTCCAATCGGAGACGGTCAATCAGTGCCAAGAGATTCTCGACGGGCCGGCGAACCTCTGGGGGCGGGTCCTTTTGACTGATCAGGTTCAGGAAGGGAAGGAGCTGCGAGATCAGCCTCTGAGTGGCGGCCACGCCATGGCGAGCGTGTTGAAAGAGATCTCGGTATCCAACCGATACAAAAACCGACTGGAGGAAGAACTTCAGACCCCGTGCACGAGAGGCCACATCCCAGGAGGAATCCAGATAGGCTCTTACCTCCCTGACCAAATCAGGATCCAGCTCAAACCCGATTCTTTCGGTGACGAGGAACCGCACCCCCGCCTGTACTTGGCGAATGAGAAAGGGATCCGACATAGGGTTTTCAAATCGGAACCGAAGAGCCCTGCTTCCACCAGGAGTTTTGGTCAAATCCAGGGATTGGAACACTCCCGGTTTCCCATCCCGAGTCTGGAAAACCTCCAGGTCTCTGGTCGTTTCTTGGTCGAGAAGCACAGCGGGTCCTTTGCCGGTGAGGAGCAAGTCAGGTTTAGTACACGCTGTGGACGTGGAGGTTTTCGGCGTGGGCTGGAGCTCAGGGGATATCCAGCCCGCAACTGCAGCGGATCGGTCTAGTACCTTTCAATCAAACTGAGCGTACTTCTGCCCCCTGGGGTTATTCGCACGACAAGTGTTCGAAGGGCTCCGCCCTTTCGAAACTCAATCTCACGGCCTAGGAGGCCCAGGAGAATCCAACTCCGCCTCCCCAAAACCCAGCCGGATCGGATGAGTTGGTGGCGGACCAAGCTAGCTTTGCCGGAAACGTCGGTGACCCGGTGCCAGGATATTCTTCGTCCCTTGCCACCTGGCGTATCTAGAATGCTGACGGACACAGACGGCAGGAAAGGGAGGTCAGTCGGATAGGTCGAGGGGCGATCCTGGGTTTCTGGGAAGGTCCGGCCGAAGGCGGAGGCCGTCTCGGCTCCACTCTCAACGAAGGTTTCCACGGAATCGTCGGGCCCCCGGCGAAACCGAAACTTCACACCAAACGGTCCTTCAGCCTCCTCTTCAATGGATTCGCCGGACTTCACGCGAAGGCGGGCGTTGTTCATCTCTTCTACCAACAATATCCACTCATCAAACATTGGACCCTCCTGACCCTTCTTACGTCCTTTCCTCTTTGGGTCTTCTCAATGCCGTGCAAGGAACCATGATGAGCGCTTTCCAAGGCAGCACCGCAAGGACAGCCTAAACCGGGCCCTACCGAGGCACCCTCGACACACCCCAGAAGTTCTCCGGTGTCGCCACCAGATGCTGTAAACCCGTCCGGTCCAGGGCGGCGTGGATCTCCCTCTGTGCGAGATCCAGCACCTCATCCACATCGACGGTCCTCACCTGCCGGTCCATCATCAATACCTCCCCGTTCACGATTACGGTCTCCACGTCGTTGCCGTTCGCGAAATACGCCACCCGATAGAGGGGCATGTCGGGTGGATAGAGGTGTGCCTGGTACATGTCGATGAGAATGATGTCGGCCTTCTTCCCGACCTCAAGCGAGCCGATCTCGTCCTCCATCCCCAGAGCCCTGGCTGCGTCGATAGTGGCCATTTCCAACACCTTACCGGGGGGCAAAACGTCCGGATCACGGAAGTGGAATCGGTGGTATCGCATGGCCTGGAACATGTGCCGGAACATGTCGTAACTCCGGTCCGGAGCCACACCGTCCGACCCGAGCATCACCGTCACTCCCGCTGCCTGAAGCTCCGTTACCGGGCACCTTCCTCTGATGGAGGCGATGGCGCTGGGGTTGTGGACGATGCGGGTGTTGGTGTCGCTACAAATCTGGATTTCTTCGTCGGTAAGCTCCGTGGCGTGGGAGAGGAGAGCATCGGGACCGAGGATATCCAACTCTTCGTGGGCGAACTTGACCGTCCCTCCTGCATGGCCGTCCTGGGTGAAAAGCAGCCCGTACCTTCTGGAGAGATCCCGGGTGGCCTGTGTGCGCCTTAGCAGGTCCTGGAATTCAGCCTCGCTGAGTTCCCCGTTCTCCGGGTGATGAGTGGGAAACATCACCGCGATGTTGATCCTTCCATCGCCTTGGCCGTGCCAACGATTGATGAGGGTTTCTGTGGTCTCTAGTTGTTGCTCGAAACTCACCTGGAAGTCTGTTCGTGTATCGCCGTCCCAATGGGCGTAGGTTCGGGGAAATGGCGGGCGACGGGGCCCCACCGCCAGAAACCACCGGACGCCCACGTCGTCGATGGCCTGCAGGTAAGCGTCACCGTACCGGGGATCGTCGGTACGCATGACGCTGTCACCACCACCGAAGAAGGTCAGCCCTGTTGTCACGCCGAAACGAAGCCGCTCCACGGAGGTGAGGAGGGCGTCGGCACGCCAGAAGTCCTCCGTCGACCCCGTCGCGTAGATCACCTCGCAAGCCTGGTACCACTCTCCGGTATCCGTCCCCAGGCTCTTCACCAACCCGTGCCCGGCGTGCCCGTGTCCGTCAATGAGCCCGGGCATGACCACGTTCCTGCTGGCGTCGATCACTTCCTTAGGCTCGTAAACGGCCTCGAGCTCTTCGGTGGGCCCAATGGCTGCGATCCGATCCCCGACGATGGCGACGGCCGCGTTCTCCAGGACCTGCCGCTCGGGATCCATGGTAATGACGGTGCCTCCGGTGATCAGGATGTCGGCGGGTATGAGATTCGCCCTCTGATCGGGGCCCGGTTCTCTACAGCCTGCGGCGCCGAGGAAAACCAGGGCCAGAAGGATCACGCGGGTAAAGCCGTTGAGGCTCGGGAAGATCAGCTTGCAATTCATCGCCACTCTCCGTTCCTGGGAGGTCGGTCCCTTCACCGAACAGGGCCGACTGAGGTCCTGATCCCTCCCAAAGTCCGTTACCCGGCGTGTCTCTGCTAGTCGCAGGGCTCCCGACCGAGGCGAGTCGCTGACTGATGCACTGATCCGAGAGGGTCCAGATTCGGTCCTCCGTGCATCGATGAAGTGACGCACCATTCCTTCCATTGTACTCTTTGACCCTCCTTTCCTGCTGGCCATTTTGACCTTGGGGGCGGAGTTTCGACGGGTTTTCAGGACAAACAGCAGAAGGGGGTCCTAGCCTGATCTGGGGTCCCTCCAGATACAAAACCTTGAATAAGGAGATGAGGTGATGGGTTCGAATTGGGAGGCTATAGGATTCACTCGTTGGCCCAT
>JBDHMC010000151.1:0-5808 GCA_039656355.1 Gemmatimonadota bacterium
AGGATATCCAGGACGGAGAGGAGATCATCTGGATGAGCGAGCGGGATGGGTGGAACCACCTGTACTTGTACGACGGCGCCACCGGTCGGGTAAAGAATCAGATTACCCGGGGGGATTGGGTGGTTCGGGGCGTCGACCACGTGGACGAGGACAACCGGCAGATCTACTTCCGGGCCAGTGGGATGATTTCGGAGCAAGATCCCTACTTTGTCCATACGTACCGCACCAACTTCGACGGGACCGGGCTGGTGGCCTACACCGAGGCCAACGGGACCCATCAGGTGAGTTTCTCTCCAGATCGAGAATTCTATGTGGACCGGTGGTCCAGGGTGGACCTTCCCCCTGTGGCGGAGCTTCGCCGGACCAGCGACCGATCGGTAGTCATGGCCCTGGAAGAAGCTGATGCCGAGGCACTTCTAGCTACCGGGTGGCAGTACCCGGAGGTCTTCACGGCAAAGTGGCGGGACGGGATCACGGACATCTGGGGCATTGTCGTCCGCCCCACCAACTTCGATTCAGGAAAACGGTATCCCATTATCGAGTACATCTACGCAGGACCTCACAGCTCCCATGTCCCCAAGTCCTTCAGCACCCAGCGGGGAATGCAGGCCATGGCAGACCTTGGCTTCATCGTGGCTCAGATGGACGGAATGGGCACCTCGAACCGGTCAAAAGCCTTCCACGACCTGGCCTGGAAGAACCTGGGTGACGCCGGTTTCCCTGACCGAATCCTCTGGCACCGGGCGGTGGCGGCCCGGTACGACCACTATGACATCAGCGAAGTGGGGATTTACGGGAACTCCGCCGGAGGGCAGAACTCCCTCGGAGCTTTGCTCTTCCATCCCGATTTCTACAAGGTGGCGGTGTCGACCTCCGGGTGTCATGACAACCGCATGGATAAGATCTGGTGGAACGAGCTCTGGATGAGTTGGCCGCTGGGCCCCCATTACGATGCCTCATCCAACGTGGTGAATGCCCACAAGCTCCAGGGGAAGCTCTTTCTTCTGGTCCCGGAGATGGATACCAACGTGGATCCTTCCTCTACAATGCAGGTGGTAAACGCCCTCATCGAGGCAGACAAGGATTTTGATTTCATGGTGGTGCCCGGCGCGAATCACGGATCCGGGGGCTCGTTTGGCGTCAGGAAGCGCTACGATTTTTTCGTGAGACACCTGCTGGGGGTGGAGCCCCCCGATTGGAATCTGGTGGGTGGCTGAGACGTAACGGCCGAATCGCCGCTACATCGCTTAGGCGTCGGCCCAGGGCCGGGTATCCACCAGTTCGCTGATCACCGAAAGGGAACGCTGGATGTCCTCCCGAGAGATGTTTCGGTAGGTCACGAACCTGACAACGGTCCCCATTCCGGGAAGGCCCCTGACGCCGAGGGGGTCCAAATGGGAGGCGAAAGTTGCCGCGTCGATTCCCAGGCCTACCACATCCAGGTTGATGATGTTGGACTGGACGGACTCCAGGTCCACACTCAATCCTTCGAATGCGGCCACGCCCTCTGCGAAAAGCCTGGCGTGGGCGTGGTCTTCGGAAAGTCGGCCAACCAGCGTCCGAAGAGCGATCAGGCCCGGTGCAGCGATGATACCGGCTTGTCGGAGGGTCCCGCCCATGGCCCGCCGGACCATTCGGGCCCGCGCAATGAAATCAGTCGTGCCCGCGAGGAGGGAGCCGATGGGGGCTGAGAGGCCTTTCGACAGGCAAAAGGAAACCGTATCGGCGTGTTGAGTCAGGTTCTTGGCATCGGTTCCCAAAGCAACTGAGGCATTGAAAATTCTGGCGCCGTCCAAATGGACAGCCAAGCCTTCTCCCCGGGCGATTGCGCACATATCCTCTGTATGCTCCTGGGAGATGACTGTGCCCCCCGCAGCATTGTGGGTGTTCTCGATACAGAGGATGCCTGGAGTAGGAAACAGCGAACCGACCCTCCGGACGGCGAAACGTAATTCCCCCAGGTCCATGGCACCGTGCTGTCCCGGCACCGGAAGAACGAGGAGCCCACAGGCTGCTGCGATTCCACCAATCTCGGCTCCGTAAAGATGTGCGCTTTGCTCCACGATGGCGGTAGCTCCGGGCTCAACAAGAGTCCGCATGGCCACAAGGTTCGACATGGTGCCGCTGGGGTTCAGAAGCCAGGCTTCCTTCCCCATCATCTCGGCTGCCAAAGCTTCAAGCTCCACGACGGTAGGGTCCCCGTCCCGGGAGTCGTCGCCCAATGCCGCGGTCTGTACACATAGGAGCATTTCTCTCGTGGGCATGGAGAGGGTATCACTTCTCAGATCAATCACGGCATCGGTCATTTTATAGCCTCTTTACGTGTTGTATCAGCGAGGGGGTCTGGGTCCCACACCCAAAAGGCAGCATGGCCACCGGTTCCGGGCTTCGCAAGGCAGAGTCACCCTTCCCTGGGCTCCTTCTGATCCTCGTCTGATCCTTCCCCTCGCAGCTGCCGCTCGTCTGAGTCCGGGCTGATACCCCTCCTGTATCGTGTCCCCAAGGAAGGGTTCTAACACGTCAGGAAGAAGGGGCGCGTCATGACGCAAAGGACTTCATTGGTGGGTGGCATCATTTCGATCTCAGCTGTAGTCCTCCTGTCCTTACTCAGCCGAGATATGGTTGGAGGAGAGGGCTTCATTCAGCGGATGTTGGTTCCAGTACCGACAGATTCCATCGAGGCGCTGGAGGACTCCGATACACTTGACCCCCGGTGTGGGGGGGCTCCCCTTTTTATCGGATGACCTCGTTCTACTGGTGCAGCAGCCTGCCTGCCCGTACTCATCCCCAGGTAGGATCTCCCACCACCCCACCGAGGCTGAGAAACCATGGGCTTTCGCAGATCGTTTCAGAGGCTCCGATGGAGGGGTGCCGGCATGGCTCTCCTCCTTTCTTTGACACCCTCCGTCGCCCGCGCTCAGGTCAATTGGTCGAACCCAACGGTCCGTGAACATTCTGCAGCCATGGCCGCTCATCATCTCTGCTCCGGCACCTTCGTAGTCGGGCGCGACTACCAACGGGACCCGGCTCGGGTTCTGGACGAGGACGTCCGGCCCTTTCCGGACTTCAATTGGCAGGAGGACTTTCAGTATGAAGTCGACAGGGAAGCGAAGACGGCCAGTGTGTGGGGCCCCGGCTTTTCCAGGCGTACCGCCGAGTACAACGGCGATCAGGGCTGTTCCATCCTCCCTAGGGGTGAAGAAGATGTCTTCTTTTCGCCGGTACCCGTCCCCAGAGACCTCTCCGATCCCGACACCCTGCCCTGGCCCACCGGGGACAAAGGGGCTTTCGGCACGTTTCCGGAAGTAAACGAAGCCGGCTTGAACGCTGCTCTGGACTGGGCCATGGCCGAACCGCAGAACACTCGGGCCTTGGTCATCGTCTATAAAGGAAAAGTCATCGGCGAGCGTTACGCTCCCGGATTCACTCGCAACACCCCACAAATCTCCTGGTCGCAGGGGAAGAGCATAACCGCCGCCTTGGTTGGGGTCCTGGTTCACCAGGGGAAGCTGAGGCTGGACCAACCGGCCCCGGTTCCGGAATGGCAGGGGGAGGGTGACCCGCGCCGGGCCATTGAGATCAGGCATCTGATGCGGATGAGCAGCGGGTTGGATTTCCAGAATCATGGCCTTGGTCGTCCGGAATCCTGGATGAACACAAACGAACACTTCCGGATCTACTTCGATGGCATAAACGTGTTCGAACACGCCATTGATCAACCAACAGACCTACCGCCTGACTCGGCATTCCGTTATCGAAACAGCGATCCTCTCACTCTCGGCCGAATCGTCCGTCAAACGGTGGAGGCGGCTGGTGAGGATTACCTGACCTTCCCCCAGTACGCTCTCTTCAGCCGAATAGGCGCCCGAAACTTCGTCCTGGAGCCGGACCCCTGGGGCAACTTCATCATGACGGGTTTCGATTTCGGGAGTGCCTGGGATTGGGTCCGATTCGGACTCCTCCACCTTTGGGACGGAGTGTGGGAAGGAGAGAGGATCCTCCCTGAGGGTTGGTCAGAGTTTGTGAGCACCCCGGCTCCCGGGGCCAGGCGCCAAGAGTATGGGGCACTCTTCTGGTTGAACCGCAACGGTGGGCTATCGCGGATCCCGCGGGATGCCTACTGGGCATCCGGGTACATGGGGCAAACCACAATGATCATCCCGTCTCGGGACATGGTGGTGGTTCGGTTGGGACCGAGCCCCGGCGGATCGAACCAGTACATCAACGAGTTCGTGGGGCGGGTCCTGGAGAGTTTCGAGTCCAACCCTCACGATTCATCGGGCCCCTCCATCGAAATCAAATCACCCGATTCTGAAGGCCATAGATAAGCCGATGATCAACACGGCGACGCCTACGAAAAGGTACTTCGCCACCGGGTTCCACCACGTGCCCACGGGTTTCTCTGACCCGAGGTTGACCTCGGTCCGGGCTCTTTCCATACCCAGGACCCAAAAGAACAGGATGCCGGCCACTGCCGCGCCCACGGGAACCAGGTAAACCGTAATGAGATTGACGAACCGGTCGAAGGCGGGCTGGTTGAGGGCCAAGGGCAGCCCGCATAGGAAGGCCACCACCGCTATAACCAAAACGCTGGTTTTCCGGGTCCAGGAAAACTGATCCATTGCGGCCTCCACCACCGCCTCCTTTATGGCCAGCAGGGACGAGATGGCCGCGAAAAGCACCCCTATGAAAAAGAGGATGGCGACGAACTGCCCAGCCGGCATGTTCTTGAAAACGCTCACCAGGGTGATGAAGAGAAGGGGTGGCCCGGCAGCAGGATCGATATTGTAGGCGAAGGTCGCCGGCATGATGATCAACGCGGCCATGAGGGCCATTGTGGTATCCAGGGTGACCGTGGTCAGAGCCGCGTTGGGAATGTCGAAGTCCTTCTTCAGGTAGCTTCCGTATACCAGCATGCCCGCCCCGGTCAAGGAAACGGAGAAGAAAGCCTGGCCCAGGGCCATTCCCCAGGTGATGGGCTTGAGGAGATAGGACCAGTCGGGCAGAAAGAGATATCGGATTCCCTCCATGGACCCCGGCAGGGTGACCGATCGGACCAGGAGGATTACGAGCAGTCCGAGGAGGAGGGGCATCATGACCTTGGTCGCCCGCTCGATCCCTCTCGAGATTCCGAAGACCAGAATCCCCCCCGTGAGTATCACGGCGAGGAGTTGCCAGCCGATGCTTCCTGGGTGGCCGGAGAATTGTGTGAAATAGTCCTCCGTGGATCCTGGTCCCAAGGCGGCCCCGGTAAAGGAGACCGTGAGATAGCGAAGGACCCAGCCCGTAACGATGAGATAGAAGATCAGAACACCAAGGAGGGTCAGAATCGGGTAGGCTCCCAAGAGGCGTCCGAACCCCAGCCCCCTCTCCTTCAGAGCCTTGTCGTAGGCCCCCATCGCACCTTTGCTTGCCCACCTTCCGAAAGCAAACTCACCCATCAGCCCCGTCGTCCCCAGGACGTACACGAAGATCAGATAGGGAATCAGGAACGCGGCGCCTCCATACTCCCCCAACCGCCACGGGAACATCCATAGGTTCCCTAGTCCAACAGCGGACCCGGCCGCTGCCAGAATAAACCCCCACCGAGTCGTGAACGTTTCTCTCGTCTTCGTCTGTGTCATGGTTGGCTCCTCCTGGCGGACATGATGCCGGACTCGGTACCCTTTTCACAAGGAGAACTCTCATTCCCAGGATCAGCCCCTCCTCCCTTCATTGACGAAGAGGGTCCACCCCATCATCATCCGAGTCCTTGTGTCCACCCCCATTTCCATGTGTAAAGCCATGTCCTGTCTATCCCGAGCAGCC
>JBDHMC010000152.1:0-5782 GCA_039656355.1 Gemmatimonadota bacterium
TCCTTATCCGTTGTTTCTACCGAAGTTCTTCCTGACGCCCCTGTCGTCCAGGTTGATCTCCCAGGACTCCCCGTCCACAGTGATGATGGCCGTGTTATCATTGTCGAAGGTGATGGTTGCGACGACGTCCCTGACCTCTTCCACCCCGTCGACGGTTCTGACAGCATGGATCGTCCGGGTGATGGTTCCCGACTTGGGATAGGGGTTGTCAGCCCGGGGCACGCCCCTTATCACCTTCGTGATGACCGCAGAGCTGGTCATGGCATAACTTCTGACCGTCCCGTTCTCGGGGTGCCTGCTCTTGTTGACGGTCCCGTTCGAGGTCCCATCCCAGGTCCGTTCCGTCTCCGGTCCCGCCAGCCCCGTGACGTCCATGTCTCTGTGGCGCGTGATTTCTGCGCTCCAAAACGAGTGAGTCACGTCCCGGGTGAGGTCTGACGCGATGTGCATCCTGGCGGTTTTCTCGGGGTGGTAATGGGCCTGCTCCTGGTTTTCACCATCGAAGAAAGTGACAGTCTTACTGAAGGTCCTGCTCCCCTGGATTTCAATCCCTGCCCCTTCTGGAGCTAAGCCCAGGCCAGCCCAAGCGCTGGGGCTCTCCATATGAGCGAGATCCTGAAACATCCCGTCCGCTGCTACCAGGGCCATGTCGGCGAGTAGGGCATCGTCCTCAACCACATTGGGGTCGGTGGCACCATCCTCGCACGCTGCTGCGCCCAAGGCTAGGACTGCTGTGAAAGCGAAAGGCCTCATCCACATCCTCATCACGATTCCTCCATCGGAAGTATTGATCTGTTTCCGATTTCTAAGATGCACTCGGTCCAGGGTTCGTTAAAAGAGGAGATGATGCAGTAGGGCCTCCACCGCCATTTCCAGCGAGATCCCAATTTCCACTCCGAGGGAACTTTAAGGCTCAAGTAATAGTTTTAAACTTAAATCGTACCTTATGCTGTTGGCGCCTCCTTCAAAAAAGAGAGCAGGACTCATGAGCGGAAGAGGGTTCCCTGGAATCCGGCCGGTTGCCCTGGTCGTCGCATCGTTGGCTGCGTCTGGGCCGGCGAGTGATGTGGCCGGTCAGGAGTATCAGGTCGACCTGGGCCAGGAAAACCGGGTCCGGTTCGTCTCAGACGCGCCGCTGGAGGATTTCGAAGGCGTCACCCATCGCATTGACGGGTTCCTTTTTCTGTCCGGGGAAGGGTTGGGGGGTGAGACGGATCTGGCCACCAGTGAGTTCTTCTTCGAGGTGGACCTGGCGAGTCTGGATACGGGAATCGGACTCCGAAACCGACATATGAGGAACAACTATCTGGAGACCGAGGAGTTTCCTTTCACTTCGTTTGCCGGCCGAGTTACCAGTTTGGAAGGAGATGGTCCAGGGAGCTACCGAATTGTGACCAGAGGCACTCTGGCCATTCACGGGATCGAGCGGGAACGAGAGATCCAATGTACGGCCGTCTCCCGGGAGGCCCGCTTACGAGTTCGATGCGCATTTCAGGTGACCCTCTCTGATCACGACGTCCCCATCCCAAAGCTGATGTTCATGAAAATCGACGAAGTCATGGAGTTGGATCTGGATTTCTTTTTGAGCCGAACCTCGGGGGAGCGGGAGCGTGGGTCCTCTCTGCCCGAGCCCGAATGGAGGAAAGACTGATGAAACCCAAGGCGCGGCGATGGGCCTCGGCGCAGGTTCTGGCGTTGGTCGGGCTTCTTCTTTTTCTGACTCCCCTTTCAGGCCAGGAAGAGCCACGTCAGTGGGAACGGAGGACGGCGGCGACCAAACCTCCGTTGACGGTCTTCCATTCCACCCAAGCCATTAACCTTCCCACGGCGGAGACCTTGGCCCAAGGCGAGTGGCAGTTCGAGATCGCCCATAGATTTCAACCCGCAATCTCGGAAGGGGCCGATTCCTTCTGGGGCCTGGATGGCCCGGTGAACATGAGGCTGGGCCTGGGATATGCTCCGCTGGAAAGACTTCTGGTCACGCTGGGCCGAAGCAACTTCATGGACAACTGGGACCTTCAGGCGAAGGCACGACTCCTGGAGCTCGAGGCTGGCCCCCTTCCCGTGTTGGTTGCCCTTCAGGGCGGAGCGGCCTGGAGCTCCGAGGTTCCGGAACGTGACTCGGGGGACCCCGGAAACTTCCAGTATTACGGCCAGCTCATCGTGAATACTGAGATTGCCGATCGACTCGCCCTGGGATTTGTGCCCTCCTACCTCTACAACGTCCTCCTGGACCGGATGGATCCGGTCCAGGATCTCTATTGGGGTTTCTACGGCCAGCTGTTCCTCACCGACATCTTCAGTGTGAACGCTGAGTGGTCCCTGGGGGAGAACCGGGCGGAGTTGGGGCACGATGCCGGCGCTTTCGGACTGGAACTGGAAACCGGGGGCCACTTCTTCAAGGTCTTTGTGACCAACTCCGTTCGCCTGAATCCCAGCCAATACCTGGTGGGAACCGACCACGCCTTCGAACCGGATGAGTGGCGGCTCGGGTTCGCCATCACCCGGCTTCTTCACTTCTGACCAAGTCCGTGAACCCTATCCCCGTATGGAGGCACACCATGAACCGACTCGCCACCGTAACTCTTACCTTCGCTGTAGCCCTTTCCCTCGGGGCCTGTGGAGACAGCGGTACTGGGCCCGATCCAAACCCTGGAGGCGGAGGTGGGGGCGGCGGATCCACCAGGGTCATAGTGGCGGACCCGTCCTTCGCCAGCGTCATCCAGGAGATCTTCACCCGGAGGGGATGCTCCGCGTCCTCCTGCCATGGCGCTGCGCAGCAGGCGGGCATGAGCCTCACTTCGGGGAACGCCTATGCGAACCTGGTGAACGTCGCCGCCACCCAAGCCGCGGTGGACCGGGTGATCCCCGGGAACGCCAACGACAGCTATATCATCGTGAAGGTGGAAGGGCGGGCCACGACCGGTGCCCGGATGCCTCTGGGCGGATCGGCCCTGGATAACATCGACCTGACCAACCTGAAGAACTGGATAAATCAGGGCGCCAAGAACAACTGATGAGTTCCGGGGGTCAGGACTCCTGGCCCCCGGAATCAACGTCTTCCACACCTGACCCTTCCCGGGGAATCTCCGCCAACGTCCGGATTCTGAGGGCAGTCTCGGCCTCGTCAGCCGTGAGATCCGTTGCCAGCAGGACCGTCCGCGGTCTGCCGGGAAGGAGATCGAAGTAGTTGTCGGAGAAGCGGGTGGCCTCGAGCGTGAGGTAGACGTCCTTGGCCAGGACATCAGCCTCTAGGGTTAGCCGGACCCCCCCCTCCACTGGAGCGACCTCGAAGCGGATGGTGGGAACCCCCAGGCCCAGCTCCTTGGGGGAATGGAAGTAGAGCAGTGAGGAGGGCCCTGGGACCTGGGCGTCCGTCTCCACGAACTCCCCGGCCAGGACGACTCCACGGGAATCAGCCTCCCCCAGGATGGACGCGGCAGAGCCCTCCCAGAGAAGCCGGCTCTGGTTGGCCGGAAGATCGGTTGGGACAGAGGTCCGCCAGAGAACCGCCCCGTCGAAACCCAGGAGCTCCAGGTTCAACGTTCCCTCCACGGGCCTGTTCAGGTCGGACACGCCCCACACTTCCAGGCTGTCACCGTTAAGAACCTGGGAAATGAGAATGGGGGCGAACGCCTCCCTGGCGGCGAAGTGCAGGGCCTTCCACCGGCCGAAGTAGTCTCGACTCGACCAGGAGACCACGGGCCAGGTGTCGTTGAGTTGCCAGTAGAGGGTGCCCATGGTCCTGGGTTTTGCGCGGCGATGGGCCTCGAACGCCGTCCGCATCCCCCGGGCTTGAAGGAGCTGGCTTACGTAGACGAAATCCTCGAAAGAAGTCGGAGAGGGGTAGTCCCGTTCCATGTAACTGCTGATGAGCTCATTCCCGATAGGGTGCTTCTGATGGACCAGAAGGGTGGGATCGAAAAGGGCGCGATCCGATTCCTCGGTGAAATCGGCCACCGTCTCCATGGGAGGGAAGGCCTGAAAGCCGAACTCGCTGGAGAACCGGGGGAGCTTCTCGGCGAAGACCTGGAAGGGCTCCTGTCCGTGCCAAACCCCCCAATAGTGGCTGTCACCCCGGTTCAAGCTCTCCGGATCTCCCCACCCCAGGCTCGGGGAGGAAGGCCAATACCGTCTCGCCGGATCCTCTGCGGCCACGACTCCGGGGAGCACCTCGTGGAAGATGGCTTCGTAGGCACTTCGGACCGTCGCTGAGTCCTGGGGCGTGTCGTAGTTTCGACCCCACCCCCAGTTCTTCCAGGCCTCGTCCATCTCATTGTTTCCACACCAGAGGGCCAGGCTCGGGTGGCCCCTCAGGCGTCGGACCTGCTGGGTCGCTTCGGCTCGAATGTTCTCGAGGAACAGGGAATCGCCCGGGTACATCCCGTTGGCAAACATGAAGTCCTGCCAAATGAGGATCCCATGTTCATCGGCCAGGTCGTAGAACCGATCCGTCTCGTAAATCCCTCCGCCCCAGACACGGAGCATGTTCATGTGCGCGCCTTGTACGTCCCGGAAGAGCTGCTGGTAATCCTCCTCATCGACCCTGGGAGAGAAATGATCCAAGGGGATGATGTTGGCCCCCTTCATAAAGACGGGGACTCCATTGACCCGGAAGAAGAAGGACTCACCGATGGAATCGGGTTCAGTCACCAGCTCGAGGGTTCGAAGACCAAAGCGGGTGGTGAGGGTGTCGGTACGTCGGCCGACCTTCAGTATCGCTTGGACCGTGTAGAGATGGGGCTCGCCTAGGCCGTTGGGCCACCAGAGTTGAGGGTCGGGGATCCGGATGGGAACCTGAAACCGATTCTGGCCCGGCTCCAGGACGGCTTGGTGGCGTACTGGCTGGAACGCGCCCTCCGGGCTTTTCACGGTTAGGGTGGCTGGAACCTCCCCTCCGGCAGCTCGCCGTTCGGCCTCTTCCCGGGAGACCTGAAGCTCCACCGTAGCCGTGAGTAATGCTGAATCGTCAGTGATGGAATCGGTGGTCAAATGTAGGTCGGCGATGTGGGCCCCACTCCAGGCCAACAACTCCACCGGTCGCCAGATTCCGCTCGTGACGAAGCGTGGCCCCCAGTCCCAACCGTAGTGGTAGGCAGCTTTTCTGACGAAGACCCGGGAGGGTGGATCTCCCCGATCATTCCCCGCTGGCAGCTCGTAGGGCAGAACTGCTCTCGCTTCCAGCGCCGGTTGAAGGGGAGAGCTGAAATGGATCTCCAGGGAATTGTCACCCGGTTGGAGGTCTCCCTTCACCTCGACGGTCCAACGCCGGAACATGTTGTCGGATTCCAGAATGGTGCGGTCGTTCAGGCGGACCTCGGCATATGTGTCCAGCCCGTGGAAGACGAGTTCCACCCTTTCCTTCTCTAGCAACCGGGAGTCGGCCTGGAGGGTCGTCCGGTAAACCCAGTCCTCTTCCCCGATCCACTGAAGCACCAACTCCCCGGCTCTCCAGAACGGGTCAGGAATGAGGCCATTGGCCAGGAGGTCGGTGTGACTCGTGCCTGGTACGGTGGCCGGGAGCCAGGTGGAGAGAGTGTCGATGAGCTCTTCGGGCATATCAGGACCCGGCGCCTTGTCGCTCCGGCTGAATTCCCACCCCTCCGTCAGAACAACCACTTCGGTGGAAGGACTGGGGGGTTGGCAGCCCAAGGCGAATAGACCGGTGAGAAGAAGAGGGTGGATGGCCTTGGGAAGGGGCCGGAGTTCCCTCACTCGATCCAGGGTCCTCGCTCCCCCCACCGCCCTCACTCCCAAGCCCTCCTCAGGGGGTGGGCTTCCG
>JBDHMC010000153.1:0-5762 GCA_039656355.1 Gemmatimonadota bacterium
TTTCCCTCTGCCGTTCTCCTTCTTTTGGCCAGTTGCGCCCTGAATCCTGCCACAGGGGAGCGGCAGTTTACCCTCATGACGGAGGGACGGGAGATTCAGATGGGCAGGGAGGCCGATCCGGACATCGTGGCTTCCATGGGTCTCTATCCCGATGAATCTCTACAGGTTTACGTCCAGGATTTGGGGGCTACCTTGGCAGCCCGTTCCGAGCGCCCCGATCTGCCATGGACTTTCCGGGTTCTGGATGACCCCCTCATCAACGCCTTTGCCTTGCCCGGAGGCTTCATCTACGTAACCCGAGGCATCCTGGCCCACTTCGAATCCGAGGCGGAGTTGGCTGGGGTACTGGGCCACGAGATAGGCCATGTCACGGCGCGGCACTCGGTGAGCCAGATAAGCCGAACCCAACTGGCTACGATCGGCTTGGGGGTTGGGATGATTCTGGCCCCCGAGCTTCAGCGATACGAGCCGTTCGCCAGCGCTTCCCTGCAACTTCTCTTCCTCAAGTTCGGTCGTGACGACGAACGCCAGTCTGACGAACTCGGGGTTCGGTACATGGGCCGGGCCGGGTACGACCCAGCCCAATTGAGTGGTGTCATGGCCATGTTGGGGCAGGTCACGGCGAGCGGGGGGAGCGGTCCACCGGAGTGGCTCTCCACGCACCCCAATCCCGCCAACCGGGAGGAAGCGATCCGGGCCATGGCCGAGGAGGCTGAAGTGGCTCTGGACCCGGCGCTGGTGAGGCGGGAGGAGTACCTCCCCCATCTGGACGGGATGGTTTTCGGGGACAACCCGAGGGAGGGGTATTTCGAGGGGTCTCGATTTTACCATCCGGACCTGGCCATCCAGCTCGAATTCCCCGACGGATGGCAAACAGCCAACTCCAAGCAGGCGGTCCAGGCCGGCCCGGCTGAGGGGGATGCCATCATGGCCCTTACGCTGGGCGAGGGTGCGACCCCGGGGGCGGCCCTGACCGCCTTCCTTTCCCAGGAGGGAATGGAGGCCGGGCAAAGCTCCAACGCGCCCATCAATGGGATCTCGGCCGCCTCTGCGGACTTTCGGGCCACCACCCAGGATGGGGTCCTACAGGGGAGGGTCGCATTCATTTCCCATGGGGGAATCCTCCTGAGGTTTCTCGGCCTCGCCCCCGAGAACGCTTGGGTGGACCGACGGGCTGCGATCCGGGCCTCCATGGAGAGCTTCCGGGTCCTTTCTGACGCGAACATTCTCAACGTGCAACCGGCCCGCATAAGAGTGGCTACGGTGCCCAGGGCAATGGATTTGGACTCGTTTCTGAGGCGGGAAGGGGCCGGTGACCGGGTCGAGCCGGTTCGTCTCCTCAATCGTCTCCAGGGGAATCCGAATCTTCCCGCTGGTCGGGTCCTGAAGATTCCGGTTGGGGGCGTCCTCCCGGGAGGACGCTGAGCGCCCACCGGTGCTTCCATCGGTGCTTCCATCGGCGCTTCCACCGGTGCTCCCCTCAGGGCATCCTCCAGCCGTGCTCACCAGCCCTATCCCTCAGCGAAGGAATCTGGTCCGGATCTTGATTCTTATCCGGGGCTGTGATGCCCAGGGGATAGAAATCCGGCCGATTTGGCGCCGGTTCCCGTGGACGAAGTGAAAAGCCCTGCCAAATTGGCGGAAACGAGAGAGGTTTTTCGTTCATGCTGAATCCGGACCGGCTCACCGTCAAAGCCTCTGGCGCCCTCCAGGGCGCTGCTCAGGAAAGCCGACGGCGAGAACATCCGCAAATCGAAGGGGTGCACCTCCTCCAGGCCTTACTGGAACAGGAGGAGGGAATCGTGGTGCCCATTTTCCAGAAGTTGGGAGCCGACCCCGCTCTCATCCGTGAAAGGACCCTGGAGGCTCTGAACGCTCGGGCTCGGGTCACCGGGGGCTCTGATCCTACCTTCGCACGGGATCTGACGAAGGCTCTGGATCTGGCAGAAGAGGAAGCCAAGGACCTGGGCGACGAGTACATCTCCACCGAGCACTTCCTTCTGGGCCTCGCCGAGGAAAGGGGGGACGCCGGCCGGATTCTCAAGGCCACCGGTGCTGATCGTGAGAGTCTTCGGGAAGCCCTGGAAGGGGTCCGGGGGTCCCACCGGGTAACAGATCAGACTCCGGAAGACACATTCCGGGCCCTGGCCCGATACAGCCGGGACCTCACCGAGGCGGCTCGTCAGGGCAAGTTGGATCCGGTCATCGGGAGGGACGAGGAGATCCGCCGAGTGGTGAAGGTTTTGGCCAGGCGGACCAAGAACAATCCTGTCCTCATCGGAGAGCCTGGGGTAGGGAAGACGGCCATCGTCGAGGGTTTGGCTCAACGCATCATCGCGGGTGATATCCCCACGACCCTGGCCAACAAGAAACTGGTGGGACTGGACATCGCCGCCATGCTCGCCGGGGCCAAATACCGGGGGGAGTTCGAGGAGAGAATGAAGGCGGTTTTGAAAGAAATCGCTGAGGGGGAAGGCCTCTACATCGTCTTTCTGGATGAACTCCACACGGTTGTGGGCGCAGGGGCTGCGGAAGGGGCGGTGGACGCCGGGAATATGCTGAAGCCCATGCTGGCTCGGGGAGAACTCCGGATGGTCGGGGCAACCACTCTGGACGAGTACCGCAAGCACATTGAGAAAGACCCGGCCCTGGAACGCCGTTTCCAACCGGTCTTCGTGGCCCCCCCCTCGGTGGAAGACACGGTGGCCATCCTCCGGGGCCTGAAAGAGCGATACGAGGTGCACCACGGCGTCCGAATCAAAGACGATGCAATTATCGCCGCGGCCCGTCTCTCCGATCGCTACATCGGAGGACGTTTCCTCCCCGACAAAGCCATCGATCTCATCGACGAGGCCGGAAGCCGGCTTCGCATTGAGATTGACTCCCTCCCTCAAGAGATCGACGAGGTCGAGCGCCGGGTCACCCAGCTGGAAATCGAGAAGCAGGCCCTTTCCCAGGAAGAGGACGCAGGAGCCCGGGATCGTCTACGGGGCATCGAGGAAGAGTTGGCGGAGTTGAAGGAGGAAAGCGCTGGGATGAAGGCTCGGTGGCAGAGTGAGAAGGAAGCCATCACCCGCATCCAGAACCTGAAGGAGAAGGTGGACGAATTGAGGCTGGAGGCCGATAGGGCTACCCGCACGGGCGACCTGAACCTGGCAGCCGAACTCCAGTACGGGGAAATACCGGGGACGGAGCAGGCGCTGGAGATCGCCGAAGGGCGTTTGGAGGAGCTTCAGGCCGAGGGAAGGTTCCTGAAGGAGGAAGTGGACGCGGACGACATCGCCGCCGTGGTGGAGGAATGGACGGGGATTCCCGTGAGCAGGCTCCTGGAGTCGGAACGACAGCGCCTCTCCCACCTTGAAGACCTCCTGGGGAAGAGGGTAATCGGCCAGAAAGAGGCCTTGGTGGCGGTTTCCAACGCCGTCCGGCGGGCGAGGACTGGCCTCCAGGACCCAAATCGTCCCGTGGGCTCTTTCATCTTTTTGGGTCCCACAGGGGTGGGGAAGACCGAGGCGGCCCGAGCCCTCGCCGAATTCCTCTTCGATGACGAGCGGGCGATGGTTCGCATCGACATGTCGGAGTACATGGAGAAGCACGCAGTGGCCCGTCTCATCGGGGCCCCTCCCGGCTACATCGGCTACGATGAGGGGGGACAGCTTACCGAGGCGGTCCGGAGGCGTCCTCACGCCGTGATCCTCTTCGACGAGATCGAGAAGGCTCATCCGGAGGTCTTCAACGTCCTTCTTCAGATCATGGACGAAGGCCGGCTCACAGATTCCCAGGGACGGACGGTGGACTTCCGGAATGCGGTGGTCATCATGACCTCCAACATCGGGAGCCAATTCATTCTGGAGCGGGCTGGGTCGTCGGAATGGGGAGAAGTGGATGCCTTCGTTCGGGGTGAGCTTCACCACCACTTCAGACCCGAATTCCTGAATCGTGTCGACGACATCATACTCTTCCGACCCCTTTCCGGAGACGACCTCCGAGCCATCGTTGACCTCCAGTTGGAGCGGGTCACATACCTGGCCGAAGAGCTGGGAATCACTCTGGACGTTTCGGCCGAAGCGAGGGACTCGATTGCCACCGAGGGCCATGATCCGGCCTTCGGCGCCCGGCCCCTGAAGCGGGCCATTCAACGGATGGTGCAGGACCCCCTGGCCCTCCGCCTGTTAGAGGTAGAGATTCCCGAGGGAACGGTCGTCCATGTGGTGCCGGGAGAGGAGTCGGGACGACTACAATTCCACATGGAATTCCTCATGGAAAGCCCGGATGGCGATGGTGTAGGAGACCGGGACGATGATGCCCGTTGACGCCTGGCTTTTCTGCAGCCAGTGTCGAATGGTGAGGTTTGATGAGAACCCTAACCTGGCCTGCCCATGAAACGCGTGCTCTTTGTGCCTCTCATCCTCTTGTTTGGGGGATGCAGTACGACTCAGCTCATCTCATCGAGTGAGATGGCAGCTGTGGCGCCCAGGCTTTCGGTGGAGCGGTTCCTCCAGGCAAGCAACCAGCGGGATCTCCACGCGATGGCGGAGCTTTTTGGGACCGCCGATGGCCCCATCATCGAAACCGGCGGGACCTTTGGTTGTGCCTTCAAGAAGATGGGTTCCTGGATCGGACTAGGTGACCGGTGCCGGACGCTTCAAGAGGTGGAGCTCCAGATGGACGTCATCTCCCGGATCCTCCGGCATCAGGACTACACCATCATGACCGATGCCCGGGTCCCTGGGAGAGATGATCCAACCACCCGGGTCGGTGTGAACCTCCTCATCAACGGACGGGACGTGCCGGACATTCCCTTCCTGGTGGTTCGGACCGGAGAGGGCCGATGGTTGATAGAGAATGTCGATCTGGAAAAGGTCATGCGGTAGAAGCTTATCCGACCTGAACCAGTTCGATTAGTATTCCCCCGGTGCTGCGGGGGTGGAGGAAGGCCACCGGGTGGCCACGGGATCCAGGGCGGGGCTTCTTATCGATGAGCTCCAGGCCCTCCTCCTTCAAGCGGGACAGGGCCTCTGGGAGATCTGGGACCCGGTAGGCGATGTGATGGAGGCCTGAGCCTCTACGTTCGAGGAAACGCCCCACCGGGGTGTCGGGGCCAAGGGGCTCCACCAGCTCAATGGAGCCGACAAAGGCAACCCGGGCACCTTGGGCCGGCAGGTCCTCCACCGGGGAACAGAGGTCACCGGTCACGAGTTGGAAAAGAGGAAAAGCCTCCTCGAGGGAGGTGACGACTACGGCGACGTGGTCCAGAGGATATGAGAACATGTCTTTTTCGGTGCCTGGGGGAGAGCGATCAGGGCTCCCGAGGACGCCTGAACCCGGCGGCATGGTATCCAGAGCCGCCAAAATGAACAAGGAGTAGGTTTGATGGCTGATAGCGAGAGGGTTTTCGAAGTGACCGATCAGAACTTCGGAGATGAGATTGAAAGCAGCGTGGGTCTTACCGTGGTCGACTTCTGGGCGGCCTGGTGCGGACCTTGTCGGATGGTAGCTCCCATCGTGGCGGATCTGGCCGAGGAGTACTCGGATCAGGGTCTCCGTGTGGGCAAGTTGGACGTTGATCAGAATCCTGGAACGGCCAGTAAATTCGGGATTCGTTCGATTCCCAGCATCTTGTTCTTCAAGGACGGGAAGCACGTGGACACGGTAGTAGGCGCTGTGCCGAAGCCGTTCCTGGAGGCGAAGGTCAACGAGCACCTTTAAGACTGACCCTTCCTGGAGGAAGGATACCCGGCCCGCAGGCAGGTTGCCTGTGG
>JBDHMC010000154.1:0-9998 GCA_039656355.1 Gemmatimonadota bacterium
TTTCGTCGGTCGAACATCTGTCCGTTGAAGAAATCGAGGGACGCCTCAGAGCCTCGGGGACTCGGATTGGAAAGGCTACCATCTACCGGACCCTGGACCTCCTCGTACGGAGTCGGCTGGTCCTGGAGCATGATTTCGGAGAGGGTTTCAAGCGATACGAACACCGCCTTTCCCAGGAGCCAGTACACGAGCACCTGATCTGTTTGGAATGTGGGAGAGTCATCGAGTTTCAGAGCTGGGAGGTCCAGGAGGTGAAAGCCCGGATCACCCAAAGGCACGGCTTTCGGCCGACCCGACACAAACTCGAGGTTTACGGACTCTGCCGGCCCTGCCAGGAATCCGGTGTGGAGATTCCCGACGATGGTTTGACCTGTCCTATCGAGACGGTCT
Organism: Gemmatimonadota bacterium; assembly: GCA_039656355.1. Taxonomy (GTDB): domain Bacteria; phylum Gemmatimonadota; class Gemmatimonadetes; order Longimicrobiales; family Gaopeijiaceae; genus JABDNZ01. The sequence continues at coordinate 391 of JBDHMC010000154.1, forward strand.
AGGAGCGTGTTCCAGGAGCCTGTCCGGGGGCAGCCCATTTCACCATCCGATTCCTGACCCTGGACCCCGCAACTTGAAATTCGCAACCTGGAAGTGGCATGCCTAACCGCAGATCAGAAAACGCCCGGGGAAGAGGAGGGGGCCGAGAAGACTCCCTTCTCTCAGGACCCGGTCGGGGACCCGTACCCCCAGGAGGCCGAGGGGAATCTGGACCCATCCCGGGTTTACCCCTTCCATGGGAGCTTCCCCACACCTTCTTGGGGCTGGATGAGGAGGTCTCCGCGTTCGAATCGGCGAAGAGCCTGATCCTACCGGTTCCCTATGAGTCCACCACCAGTTGGGGGGGCGGAACCCAAGCCGGCCCCGGTGCCATCCTTGAAGCCTCGCGCTATATCGAACTCTGGGACCCCGAGCTGAGGACTGATCCTTCCACGGTGGGGATTCATACCCTCCCGGCTCTGGAGCTGACCCGGGCGGGGGCCGAGCCGGCCATGGAAGAATTGGAGGATTCCTATGGGAGGGTTCTTGATGCTGCATCGGGCCGGTTCCCAGTCATGTTGGGAGGCGAGCACTCCGTTTCCGCTCCAGCCATCCGGGCCGTAGCCGCACGACAGGACTCTCGGATGAGCGTTCTTCAACTTGACGCACATGCCGACCTCAGGGGCAGTTACGAGGGCACCCCCGCTTCTCATGCTTCAGCCATGCGCCGGGTTTTGGAGGTTGCCGATGTGGTTGGAGTGGGGATTCGCGGGATCAGCCAGGAGGAGGTTGAAGTTGCGGAGGCCGAACCCGGCGTCTGCCTGATCTACGCCGACGAGATGTGGGAGGACGACGCATGGATGGACCGGGCCTTGGAAGCTTTGGGGGATCCGGTCTATATCACCTTCGACGTGGACTTCCTGGACCCCTCGGTCATGCCTTCCACAGGTACTCCGGAGCCGGGTGGAGGCGACTGGTATCGTACCCTCCGCTTCCTCAGGAGGGTTTTCCGGGAGCGGAAGGTCCTGGCTTGTGATTTAGTGGAGCTGGCCCCGATTCCTGGGATGCCCGCTCCGGACTTTTTAGCCGCAAAGCTTGTGTACAAGCTCATCGGGTATCGCTTCCACCCCTGAGACGGATTCGCCCGATGGTTGCCCATGAGTCTTCCCGTGGAGACCTTTGACGGGCTATGAGTACGCCTGAGTCCATGACCGACCCAAACTCCGTACCGGGGCTGCGGACGAAACTCCCCGATTGGGTGCTGAAGCGCGCCACCGGGGCCTCGCGGGTGGAGGGGAACGCCCTTCGCCTGCAGTTCGATGGGCCTTATACGTTCGATGCGTGGATCGAGGCCATCGACGGGGCCCGGGAATATGTCCACTTCGAGAATTACATCCTAAGGGACGACCGGGTGGGCCGGGTATTCCGGGATGCTCTGGTCAAGAAGGCCAAAGAGGGCGTGCAGGTGAGAGTCCTCTACGATTGGATCGGCTCCTGGGCCACCCGCCGCCGCTTCTGGAAGCCGTTCAAAGAGGCAGGAGTCGAGGTTCGGGCCTTCAACCCCCCTTCCATTCGAGATCCCTTCGGCGTGCTCCAGCGAGACCATAGGAAGATGGTGTGTGTCGATGGAGCGGTGGCGTTTATCGGTGGCTTTTGTGTCGGGGAAGAATGGGCGGGTGATGGAAACAGGCCGCCCTGGCGAGATACGGGTGTTGAGATCAGGGGGCCTGCTGCCGCCGTTTGCTCCAGGGCTTTTGAGCGGATCTGGGGCCAAATCGGAGATCCCGTGTCGGAGAGTTGTCGAAGGGTCCCGGAGGAGATCGAAACCGCCGGGGAGACTCCGGTGTGGATTATCGAGGGTGAGCCCTGGAGGTCACGGGTCTACCGGGAAACCCAGCTCATAGCGGGTTCTGCCCGGGAACGGATCTGGATCACCGATCCGTACTTCGTGGCTCCGTTCCCCATGGTCGAGGCCCTCACCGCCGCCGCGAGGGATGGGGTGGATGTCCGGATCCTACTCCCGGCCCACAACAACTGGCCTTTGATCGGAAGCTTGTCCGGGGGGGGGTGTCGGTGGCTCCTGGAGGCTGGAGTGAGGCTGTTCGAGTGGCAAGGGCCCATGATCCACGCCAAGACCATGGTGGCCGACGGAATCTGGTCTCGGGTAGGATCCAGCAACATGAACTCAGCGAGTCTTCTGGGGAACTGGGAGATCGACGTAGGGGTTCTTGACGAGACGTTGGCCGCCCAGATGGAGGGTCTCTACCTGGCTGATCTCGCTTCGGCCATGGAAATCGTGCTTCCCCCACGATTCGCCCAGGCAGCCGTAGTTCCCCAAGGGGGCGACGCCGAGAAGTCAGGCCCGGCCCAGGCTACGCTGGACCCGGGCCGCACTCTCCAGGAGCGCTTCGAACGGCTGAGGGCCGGGAGTGGTGTGCCGGCCCCCTGGGGGGTGCCGGCCCTGGTCAGGGCAGGGTCCAGTCTGGGGGATGCCATCGCTGGGCACCGAGCCTTGGGGAGAGAGGATCGGACCGTTCTCGGCACGGCCGCAGGTCTTGTCCTGCTCGTTGCTTTGCTGGCGGCCTTCTTCCCATCGATCGTGGGGTGGTTCGTCGCCTTCGTCGCAGGGTGGTTTGGAATCGTGTTGGGGGTTCGGTCCCTGGCGCAGGCGAGGCGGGCCCGAAAGGAACGGGATCTTGAGGAGGTTCGAAAACCGCAGGGAGGTGGGGAAGAAGATTGACTGATTCCATCGGGATAAGCATTGCGTTCGGGGCCGGGGTCCTTTCCTTTCTCTCGCCCTGCGTCCTTCCTCTGGTCCCCAGCTACCTGAGCTTCGTTACGGGAATGTCCCTGGAGGATCTGCAGGAAGGTGTGGACCGGAGGGCCACGTTCATCCATTCCCTCCTTTTTGTTGCCGGCTTCACTGGGATTTTCCTTCTCTTGGGGGCCTCGGCCTCGTTTCTGGGTCAGTTCCTCAAACTCTACGAGGTTTGGATAGCCCGCGTAGGAGGCATCATCATCATCATCCTGGGCCTCCACCTGGCCGGGTTGTTTCGATTGGTGCCGCTCATGAGGGAGCGGCGGATCCATTTGCATGACAAACCTGCAGGGTATCTGGGTACGCTGGGGGTGGGGGCGGCTTTCGGGGCCGGATGGACCCCGTGTATCGGACCTATCCTGGGAGCCATCCTGACCTTCGCAGCCTCCCAGGAACAGTTTTGGGCCGGGGTGGGACTCCTGTTCGTCTACTCCTTGGGGTTGGCCGTCCCCTTCCTTCTCTCCGCTCTTGCTCTGGATGCTTTCCTCAGGGTGTTCAGCCGCTTTAGGCGGTTTCTCCCGGTGATTCAGGTGGTCTCCGGGATTCTTCTGGTGGTTCTGGGTTTATTTCTGGTTACGGGGACCTTCGGTGCCCTGAGCGGTTACCTCACACGGTTCACACCCGACTTCATCATGAACCGGATCTGACGAATAAGAGGAGAGGCTCCCTACGAGACCGCTGCCTCCTCTTCCTCCAGTTCCTCCTCCAGCATCTGCCGCCTGAGCAGTGTGGCATACGTCCCTCCACGGGCGACGAGGGCAGAATGAGTACCCCTTTCGACGATCCGCCCCTCATCCAAAACCAGGATCAGATCCGCGTTCATGATGGCGGAAACTCGATGACTGATGATGAACGAGGTACGCCCTGCCAGAACCGTTTTCAGGTCCTCAAGGATTCTGGCCTCCGTATGGGTGTCCACGGCGCTCAAGGCGTCATCCAGGATGAGTACGAAGGGGTCTCGGGCCAGGGCTCGCGCCAGGGTCGCCCTTTGCTTCTGTCCACCTGAGAGGTTCATGCCCCGCTCACCCAGGAGGGTCGAGTACCCTTTTGGAAAAGAGAGGATGGACTCGTGAATTTGGGCGACCTTCGCGGCCGCTAATATTTCTAAGGATTCTTCACTCCGATTGCCGGAACCGGATTCGGCCACACTCTCATCGCCGGAACCGGACTTCGCCACCTCGGTCCCCGGTCCCATTCCCAGGGCGATGTTGTCTCTAATCGTCTCCGAGAAGAGGAAGGCGTCCTGGGGAACTACCCCCATGACCTGCCTGAGGCTCTTGGGATCCAGATCGGTAAGGGGGGTCCCGTCCAGAAGGACCTCCCCCTCGGTAGGATCGTAGATGCGGGGGATCAAAGAAACGAGACTACTCTTCCCTGACCCGGTTGGGCCTACGATGGCCACCGTCTCTCCTGATCGAGCGAAGAAAGAGACCTCTTTCAGCACTTCCCGCTCGGTTCCGGGGTATCGGAAACCGACGTTCCTGAACTCGATTTCGCCCTGGAGGTGGGGAAGGGGAGAGGGATTGTCTGGAGGTTTGACCTTGGACTCGGTCTGGAGAATTCGATTCAACCGGCCCATTGAGGCAGCCCCCCGCTGAAAGAGGTTCACCACCCATCCCAGGGCGATCATCGGCCAGGTCAGAAGGGCCAGATAGAAGTTGAAAGCCACGAAGTCCCCGACGGTGATCCTACCGTCCATCACCTGGATGCCACCGTACCAGAGGACGATCACCATGGCCACTCCGGCGATGAGCATGAGGAGGGGGAAGAAGGCCCCCGATGCCTTCACCAGGTCCATATTTCGGCTCTTATAGTCGGCGTTCAGTCTGTCGAATTCTTCCTCCTGCACATCTTCCTGGACGTACGCTCGAACAATCCGGAGACCCGTGAGGTTCTCCTGCACCATGGTGGATAGGGTGGAGAGTTGCTCCTGGATCTCCTCGAATCGGGTATGGATGATCTTGCCGAACCCTATCACGATGGGTGGAAGAACCAGCATCGGAATCAGGGCCACCATGGTGAGGCGGGGGCTGATCCAAAGCATGAGAGCGAGGGAGAAGATGAAGCTCACCAGGGTGTTGACGGCGTACATCACGGCGGGCCCGGTGGCCATCCGAACCGCCAACGTGTCGTTGGTTGCCCGGCTCATGAGGTCACCGGTTCGGGTGGTGTTGAAGAACGATGCGTCCAGGTGGAGAAGGTGTCGGAAGAAATCATCCCGAAGATCGCACTCGATCCGGCGGCTGGTGCTGTTCATGATCTTGCGCATGCCGTATTTCCCCACTCCTCCGAGGATTGCGGCGAGCACGATAAGACCGGCGTAGGCACCGATACGCCCTCTGGGAACACCTGGACCGATCCCGTCGATGGCCTCTTTCAGAAGGAAGGGGCCGGCGATAGTGAAGACGTTGGAGATCAACACCATGAGGAGTCCCAGGGCGATCTCCCCTCGGTAGGGTCGCACGTAGGGAAGGACGGTTTTCAGCTGATTCATGGAACTCCGGTCGGGTGTTGACAGTCTTTTATGATGTCACAAGATAGAAAAGTTCCGAGGAAATCCCTCCATTGAGATTGTGGATCTCATCAACTCCGAGGACGGGACGGTGGCTGCAGCTGTGGCGAGGGAGCGAGAGGCCATCGCCCGGGCTGTCGACTTGACGGTACATGCGCTCGGGCAAGGCGGACGCCTCGTCTATGTGGGAGCCGGGACTTCTGGGCGTCTAGGGGTCCTGGATGCTGCGGAGATGCCCCCGACCTTCGGGACCGATCCTGAACTGGTTCAGGGGATTGTCGCTGGGGGACAGGGGGCCTTGATCCAAGCCCAGGAGGGTGTTGAGGATTTCCCTGAAGGGGGGGCGGCGGCCGTGAAGGCCTTGGAGGTGGGCCCCACCGATTTTGTGTTCGGAATCGCTACCTCTGGGACCACTCCCTTTGTTCATGGAGCCCTGGACTGGGCCCGGACGTGTAATGCCAAGACCGGGCTCCTGCTCTGCACCTACCCCAGCGATGAGATGATCAACTCCTACGACGTGGTCATCGCTCCTCTGGTGGGACCCGAAGTGATCACCGGGTCCACGCGAATGAAGGCGGGCACCGCCACCAAACTGGTTCTCAACTCCATCACCACGGGAGCCATGGTTCTGCTTGGGAAAGTGTACGGAAACCTCATGGTGGACCTACGCGTTTCATGCGCGAAGTTGCAGGATCGTGGCGAGAGGATCGTCATGGGAACCATTGATGTGGACCGGAACCAGGCCAGGAGGCTCATTGAGGAAGCCGGTGGAGAGATCAAGATCGCCATCGTCATGGGGAGGTTGGGGGTCGGACGGGAAGAGTCGGCCTCACTTCTTGCCGGTTCGGATGGGCACGTGTCTCGTGTGCTGGGGGAACTGAGGTGAAGCTCCTTGGCTTGATGTCGGGCACGTCCCTCGACGGAATCGATGCGGCTCTCCTCGAAATCGGAGCGTTGGACCGGAGATCCGAGGACGTGGGGTCCACAATCCTTGGGCCGGTTGACTGGGAGCTTTTGGCTTTTCGGACTCGTCGGTTCAGCTCGGAGGAGAGGGATGCCATACAGGGCGCCATGGTCTCCGGTGGGGCCAGGGAGCTGGCTCTCCTCCATACCCGGCTCGGCGAGTGGTTTGCATCAGCGGGCCTTACGCTCCTGGAAGAAGAGGGAATCACACCAGACTCCATTTCGGCTCTCGGTTCCCACGGCCAGACCATCTGGCATGAGCCTCCCCAAGCCGAGATGCGCGGCTCCTCCCTTCAGCTGGGTTGCCCAGCTACTCTGGCCGAAAGAACCGGAATTGGAGTGGTGAGCGATTTCCGATCCAGAGACCTGGCGGCGGGAGGCCATGGAGCTCCCCTCGTACCCTGGGCCGACCGGGTCTTTTTTTCCTCCTCCAAGGGTCCCCGTGTGATTCAGAACCTGGGAGGGATGGCCAATGTCACCTGGCTCCCCAGGGCCACGGATTCGACCCCGGTCCTTGCCTTCGATACCGGCCCGGGTGTGGCCCTCCTGGACGCGGCCACCGAGCTGGCCACCGGTGGAGAAAAGACGTTCGATGAGGGCGGGGAATTGGCCCAGCGGGGGGAGGTTGTGGAGAGGCTTTTGGAACGGCTCCTGGCCCACCCTTTCTTCAGGCAGGCACCACCCAAGTCCACGGGCCGGGAGCTTTTTGGTCCCAGGATGGTGGATGAAGTCGTGGGTGACGTGGTGAGGGAGAAGGGGATGGACTTGGTTCCCGGGTCCGCGCTGCAGGGGTGGCCAGACCTCCTAGCTACTCTCACTGCTCTGACGGCTCGCAGCATCGGGGAGGCCTATCGCCGGTGGGTTCTGCCCCGAGGGGCGGACGAAGTCTTCCTTATGGGGGGTGGGTCTCGAAACCCGGTTCTATTCGAGGCCATTCGGAGGGAGCTGTCCCCTCTCGGCGTCCGTCCGGGGGATTCCCTGGGAATGGACGCCGATGCGCGGGAGGCTGCGGCTTTTGCTCTCTTGGCTTGGGCCCATTTGATGGGGATCCCGGCGAACTGTCCGGAGGCTACGGGCTCCCGAGGACCTCGAGTCCTCGGGTCCTGGACACCCGGAAAGAAGGAGGTGGGGCGATGACCCGCCGAACGATCCTGGTTCTAGCGGGAATCCTCCTGATACAAAGCGTGGTCGTTGCTCTGGTGTTCACTCCGATGCCTCACAGCGGAGGGGACAATGCAGGGTACATCTCTCTGGCCCAATCCCTCCTGGACAGGGGCGCCTACCTGGAGATTTGGGATCCAGGAGAACCTCCTCACACCAAGTACCCACCCGTGTTCCCGGTCCTGCTGGCCATGGCCATCGTCCTGGGTGCGAAGAGTTGGACGGCCCTGAAGTTGGTTCCGGCCTTTGCCACCGTTCTGGCGGTGGCCTTCACATTCCTCTGGGCTCGAGATCGCCGGGGCCTGGCCTTGGGTGTGGTGGTGGCCCTTCTCCTCGGCCTTTCGGAGAGTGTGGTCTACTACGGCCAGTGGATTCTCTCGGACCCCATCTTCTTGGCCGTGACCATGGCCGCCCTTTGGGCCCTTCAAAAAAGTCTCGAACCACCCCCGACCTCGGAAGCGGCTGGGATGAAGGGGGGACTGGATCGCTGGTTGTGGATGGGGATGGCTCTGGTAGTTGTAGCGTACTTCACCCGGTCTGCGGGGCTGCCTTTGGCCGGGGCCACACTTCTCTGGTTGAGCCTTCGAAAGAAGTGGAAGGCGGTTGCCGGTTTTGCGGTGGCCTTCGGTGTTCCCGCCGCCCTTTGGTGGCTTCGAGGGAGTGTCCTGGGGGGTAGCGAGTATGTCTCGGAGTTCTGGCTCATTGATCCCTATCAGCCACACCTCGGGAACGTCGGTGCCGGAGAACTTCTGGGTAGGGTCTCAGGGAATCTGCTGGCCTATGTCACTCGGATCGTCCCAGCTGGAGTGGTGGGGGATGGGCTGTCCATCATCCAACCACTTGGGATCGGTCTGGGATTGGTTACCCTGGTCGGTTGGTTCCGGACGCTGCGGGAAGGAGTGGGGCCGGCAGAGCTATTCTTCCCCCTCTATTTCGGCTTGATCCTCCTCTGGCCTTCCGCTTGGTCCGGAGACCGGTTTGCCCTTCCCCTCCTTCCCCTCATGTTCTTCTATTCGGGCGTGGCCCTCCTCTGGCTGCTGGGCTCCTTCTCCTCACGGGTTCGGGGGGTAGCCGTCGGAGTTCTGGCTCTTGCCGTGGCCCTTCCTGCCGGCCTCGAGTGGGGCCGGATCGCGACGAGGGCCGGTTCCTGCAGGGAGTCGACTCGGGCGGGGGAACCTCTGGAATGCCTATTCCCAGCCCAGGGGGAGTACTTCGCCTTGGCAGAATGGAGTGGGGAGAACTTGCCCGAAGGTGCCGTGGTCACTACTCGAAAACCCCGGACCTTTTTCTTGATGAGCGGCGTGAGGGCCCAATCCATCCCCCTGGAAACGGATTCTGACGAGTTTTTGGCCCGGGTTCGGGCGGGAGGGAGCAGGTACGTTTCGTTGGATCTCCTGGATGGTATCTCAGGCTCCTATGTCTACCCCGTCGTTTTGGAACATTTGTCGGTCTTCTGTGGAATTGTGCAGGTAGGGGCCCCTGGGCAAGCCGGTACCCAGTTACTGGGTCTCGGAGAGGCAGACACACGAGCAGGTGAGGAGGGCATTGCGACTCAGGCCTTGGCCAGATGCCCGGGAGAGATGTTCCGCGCGAGTCCCCGGGAGCAGGATTCTGGCGGGGATTGGGAGATTCCCCTGATCGCCTGGTGGCGCGAAAGGAGGAGGTGAGGTCCTACCGATCGTAGAGGAGGGCAAGGGCAACGCCAAAGGCCACATGCTCCACCAGATGCTCGTCGGCCCCTCGGTCCTTCAGGAGCACTTGCAGGGCCGGAATCTTCCCATGAGGGGCCTTTGAGCCGGCCAACTCTCCAAGTCCGCCCCAGGGCCGGAGGGCATACTCCAAACCTCCGTAGGCGGCCCCCTGCAGGAGGGGAGGTGCTGGGATCCGCGGCTCAACAAGGGCGGCGTAGAGGAGGCCCCGGCCTGCACCGGCGAGGAGGATATCGGTGAGCTCCTCTTCCAGCGCAGTCTCGGTCTTTTTCCCCGTCAGGACGGGACGGGCCAGCTCGGCCAGGAAAGCTGCGGCGGCTCCAGCCGCTCCGGCCCGAAAAAGGCGAAAGAGGCCAGGTCCCTTTCGACTGGGCCAGAGGGATAGGGCTCGAGTCAGAACGGATCCGGCCCCCACGGTGAGAAGGGCGTCAAGGACTTTATGGGACACATCGTCAACCGGAGAGGG
>JBDHMC010000155.1:0-5712 GCA_039656355.1 Gemmatimonadota bacterium
CTGGATCCGAACCCCGCGATCCGACCGGGTCAGAACGGCGCTGAGTCTCTCCAGCGCTTTCGGGGGACGCTCGGGAGAGGTCTCGGGGTCATGGTCCGGAAAGAGTGCCTTCATGACGGCAGTGGGACCCAGATCCCCCCGCCCAAGGGCCTCTTGAAGATGCCTCGCGTCCTTAAATCCCAAGGTTGCTGAAACCTCCTTCAGGCGGTCCTCCCCGGGCCGAGACTTTCGGGATTTCCGGACCGCCCGCTCCAAGATCTCCTTCCCCAGGGCCACCGCAGAGTCGAACTCCTCTTTTCGAATCCACTGACGGATCCGCGATCGGGCCCTGGATGTTCTGACGAACGCAAGCCAATCCCGGTTCGGCTTTTGTTTCGGCGAGGTCATGACCTCAACCGTATCCCCGTTCTTCAGCTTTCGAGAGAGAGGGGCGATTCGGCCATTCACCCTGGCCCCCGCACAGTGAAGCCCTACCTCAGTATGGACCGCGAAGGCAAAATCAATGGGGGTGGAACCCGCCGGCAGCTGCTTCACGTCACCCTTCGGCGTAAAGACGAAAATCTCCCCTGAAAACAGGTCCATCCGGAGGAACTCCATGAACTCCTCCGGTTCACTCGCATCCTGTTGCCATTCCAGGACCTGGCGGAACCAGTTCAGGGCCTCGTCAACTTCGTCATCGCCACGGGGTTGGCCGTGAATCGATTCCTTGTAGCGCCAGTGGGCGGCGATTCCATACTCCCCGGTCCGATGCATCTCCTCCGTGCGGATCTGAATCTCGTAACGACGGCCCCCTGGCCCCACCACCGTGGTGTGGAGGGAGCGGTACATGTTTGTTTTGGGAGTGGCGACATAGTCGTGGAAACGTTCAGCGATGGGCGTCCAGCGGGAGTGGATCACTCCGAGAGCGTGGTAGACGTTGGGAATTGTATCGGTGATGACCCGCATGGCCATGAGGTCATAGATCTCTTCGAAAGGCTTCTGGCGGGCCTGCATCTTTCGGTAAATGGAGAAGAGGTGTTTCGGGCGTCCCGTGACCTTGGCTGGGACTCCCGCCAGCTTCAGCTCTTCAATGAGAGGACGCTGCATCTCCAGAATCTGGCGCTCCCGGTCCTTTCTGCTCTGCTGAACCTTGTTTCGGAGCTCATCGTAGACATCTGGTTCCAGAAACTTGAACGCCAGATCCTCCAACTCCCACTTGAGAGCCGCCATTCCGAGGCGATGAGCCAAGGGTGCATAAATCTCTCTGGTCTCCAGCGCGATTCTCTTTCGCTTCTCTGGAGCCAGGTGTTCCAGTGTCCTCATGTTATGGAGACGATCCGCCAACTTAATGAGGATGACCCGAGCGTCCTGGGCCATGGAGAGGAGAAGCTTCCGGTAGTTCTCCACCTGTTGCTCGGTGTGGGAGGTGAACTCCACACGGCCGATTTTGGTGACGCCATCGACGATCTGACCTACCTCAAAGCCGAATTCCTCCTCGATCTCCGTGAGGGTGATGGCAGTATCCTCGACTACATCGTGGATGAGGGCGGAAACCAGGGAGGCTGTGTCCAACTTGAACTGGGCCAGGAGAGTGGCCACCTCCACGACGTGACTTACGTAGTCCTGACCGGAGGCCCGTTTCTGGCCCTCATGGGCGTCGGTCGCCAGCTCATAGGCCTTCCGAATTTGTGCCACGTCCAACCGTTCAGGATACCGCTCCATGGCCCGCGCCAGGGGACGGGGCAATCCCCTGATGGTTATGGGTCCGGGGCTCTCTCCGTCCCCTTCGAGAGGGGGTTGGCCGGGTTCGCGGGTGAGTTCGGTAGCCATGGTCAGAGAAATCTAATGGATGCAGGCTGGGTTCCCATAGAAATCGCGTGACCTTTTCCCTTTCTATCCCCCCTTTCCCCTCCTCCCCTTCCCCAGGCCACTCCTGTCGTTCCCCAAGCCGCTCTTTTCGTTCCCCAAACCGAGCTTTTCGGCGAGGGAGACGAAGCTCCCCTCCCCGATAATGACATGGTCCAAAACCGGAATTCCCACCGCTGAACCCGCGGCCACAAGCTGCTGAGTCACCTCCCGGTCTTCCCGACTGGGAGACGGATCCCCCGATGGATGGTTATGAACCAGGATCACCCCCGCCGCACTCTCGACGATGGCTGCTCGAAAAACCTCTCGTGGATGAATCAGGGCGGCGTCCAGGATACCGCGGGTAACCAGAACATTCCTGATAATCCTGTGTTGAGTGTTCAGAAGAAGGGCGTGGAACTCCTCCTGCCTGAGATCCCGGAGGAGCGGCCCCACTCTGGCGAAGACATCTCGTGGACCTCGTATAGGCTCGTCTTCCCCTCCCGATTCCACCGCTGCACGGCGCCCGAGTTCCATGGACGCGACGATTCGAGCCGCGGTTGCGGACCCGATTCCAGGTTGGGCCTCAAGGATTCCAGGAGGAAGGGTGGCAAGTCGACGAAGGGGATCCTGAGGCTCGGAAATCGTCGCCTTAGGAGCTGGGACACCCACCAGGTCCCCCACCGGGCCCAACTCCCCGGGCAAAGGATACCCGAGTTGATGAAGGACATGATCCGCCACATCCAGCGCAGATCCAGACCTTCCACCGCTACCGATGAGAATCGCCAGCAGTTCCCTAACGGAAAGGACGGAGGGCCCTAGGGTCCGCAGTCGCTCCCTGGGTCGGTCACCTCGGGACCAGGACCGGATGGGGGTCCTCTGCCTCTTCCACTCTTCCGGGGGGGGCCTGCGCCCTGGGTTGTCCAAATCCTCGACCTCTGCGCTAAAGAAATGCGGGCCACCCTAGAAGAGTGGCCCGCAAAGAGGGGCTGGAGGATGCTGGAAGAGGCCGGGTGCTCCTAGGCACTCCTTCCACAGCACTTCTTATACTTCTTACCGCTCCCGCACGGACAGGGATCGTTACGTCCCGGCTCGTTCTTCCCCGTAACAGGCGTGTTTTTTCTTTCATCACCCCGGTTAGTGAGGAGCTGTCTCGGATCCGGGCCGCTGGTGGGTGGTACCCCCATACCGCGTCCGGGCCCCGAACCCGCTCCCGATCTGGAAACCCCGAGCTCGTCCATACCACCACCCGCGGTTCCCCTCTTGGCACCACCAGGAGCTCCACTTCCTCCTGTGGAGGTTTTGGAGGCCCCGGGACCGAACCGGTCCTTCGGCACTTCCGTGGGCCCTGAGTACATGAGCTTCTGTCCCGCCGCGGGGACGCGTCGCTGTTGGGGAGCTCCCATCTGCGCTCGGAAGAAGAGGGACGTTACCGTCGTACGGATGTCCGCCATGAGGCCAACGAACATCTCGTAGGCGTCCTTCTTGTACTCGACGAGAGGATCCTTCTGCCCCCATCCCCGGAATCCAATGGATGCCTTCAAGTGATCCAGGTCGTACAGATTATCTTTCCACTTATCATCTAGCGTCTGGAGCATGACAAAGCTCATGACACGCTCCCCATGCTCTCCGAAATCGGTGATCTTTCGGTGAAAATGGTCCTTGGCCGCACCCAGGGCAACTTCGGACACGGCTTCCTCATCCTCGAACTCTGGCTCCTCTGGGTTCACATCGGGCAGGCCCGGGGCCATGATGAAGTAATCCAACAAAAGGCGTCGCCGAAGCCCAGCCAGGTCCCAGTCTTCGGCCGAGATTTCGGAGTCACAGAATCCCTCGGTCATTTCCCGAACCGAGTGTTCGATCATTTCCCAGATCTCGCCCTTGAGGTCCTCGCCACCCTCCAGGGCGAAGAGCCGAAGGTCATAAATGACCTCCCGCTGCTGGTTCATGACGTCGTCATAGTCCAACAGCCTCTTCCGTGCCTCGAAGTTGTTTCCCTCCACTCGTTTCTGGGCCGTGCCGATGGATTTGGTCACCATAGTGTGGGTGATGACCTCACCTTCCTGGACCCCCCACTTCTCCATGGCCCCGGCCACCCGCTCATTCATGAACAGGCGTATGAGATCATCTTCCAAAGAGAGGAAGAACTGAGACGCACCGGGGTCGCCCTGACGACCGGACCGGCCCCGAAGCTGACGGTCAATGCGCCGGGACTCGTGGCGCTCTGAGCCCAGGATGTGGAGACCTCCGACCTCCAGAACGTCCTCGTCAGTGAGCTTTTCGGGCTCCTTGTACCGAACGGGATCCACCGAGAGGAGTTCCTCGAGGTTCAATCCCCGGGCCTTGGCCCAAGCCACCGTCCGAGTCTCGGTGACTCCCTCCCCCAGCTTAATATCCGTGCCCCGACCGGCCATATTCGTCGCGATGGTCACGGTCCCGGGAATCCCGGCTTCGGCAACGATCTCCGATTCCTTCTTGTGGTGCTTGGCGTTGAGGACGTTGTGTTTCAGGCCCCGACGCTTCAGCATCCGGGAGAGAGTTTCGGAAACCTCCACGTTCGTGGTCCCCACCAATACCGGCAGTTCCATCTTGCTGAGCCGCTCGATTTCGTCCATGAGGGCCACGAACTTCTCCCGCTTGGTGCGGAAGATCAGATCGTCCCGGTCGTCCCGAACAACGGGACGATTCGTGGGAATTACCAGGACGTCCAGGTTGTAGATCTGATGGAACTCGTGCTCTTCCGTCTCCGCCGTCCCCGTCATCCCGGCCAGTTTATCGTACATCCGGAAGTAGTTCTGGATGGTGATGGTAGCCAGGGTCTGCGTCTCACCCTTGATCTCCACGCCTTCCTTCGCCTCCACGGCCTGATGGAGGCCATCGCTCCAACGGCGGCCGGCCATCTGGCGGCCCGTGAACTCGTCCACGATGACCACGGACCCGTCTTCACCGATGATATACTGCTCATCCTTGTGAAAGAGAGTGTATGCCTTCAGAAGTTGGTGAATGACGTGCATTTTCTGGCTCTTCGCCGCATACGCAGCCTCCAGCTCCTGGATGGCCGCACGTCTCTCCTCGAGGGATTTCTCCTCGTCCTCCTCGATAGCCCCTATGGCCTCGGACAAGTCCGGTATAACGAATGCATCGGGGTCATTGGGGCTGAGTTCCTCGATCCCCTTGTCCGAGAGGTGGACGTTGTGCCCCTTCTCATCCATTGCGAAGAAGAGCTGCTCATCGATCTCGTGGAGGATCTTCTCCCTCATGTAGTCCGCCTCCACCTTCTGAACGAGCTTCTGCATTCGAGGCTCGTCGGCGAACATCTTCCCGAGCTTGCGGTGCTTCGGGGTCCCACGCCTTACCGCGAGGAGTCTCTCGCCGGCTTTATACTCATCATCTCCATCCTCACCCTCCAGCAGCGTCTCGGCCTCGGACACCAGTTGGTTCGCGAGCCGAGTCTGCTTCCTGTAAAGGTTGGACACCATGGGAGTGAACTGCTTGAACGGGGTGGAGGTGTCCTTCCCCACAGGCCCGGAGATGATGAGGGGAGTCCTCGCTTCGTCGATGTGGATGGAATCCACCTCAGCGATAATCACATAGTGATACTGCCGTTGAACCCGCTGCTCCAGGGTGTGGACCATGTTATCCCGGAGATAGTCGAACCCGAACTCGTTGTTGGTGCCATACGTGATATCGGCGTCATACGCTGCCCGTCGGTCGGTTGAACCGGGATCATAGAGGTCGATAACATCCACGGTGAGGCCTAAGAACCTGTAGATGACGCCCATCCACTCAGCATCACGTTGGGCCAGGTAGGTGTTCACCGTCACCAGGTGGGCCCCCCGCCCAGCCAAGGCGTTGAGATACAGAGGCATGGTGAGATCGGAAGAGCGT
>JBDHMC010000156.1:0-5708 GCA_039656355.1 Gemmatimonadota bacterium
GTCCAGAGCTTCGAAAAGGTGTTTTTGCGAAGTGCCATTGTTGTCTAGACAACAAAAACCTCTGGTGGGTGTCCCGAATGACCGGGGGGTTCCTTTTTTTGATTATTCAAAATTCCTGTATCCAGATCCAAGCCAATATCGGGCACTCTCGGATGGATATCTATTTGTTTACGAACCGGCCAATATGGGGAATTTGACAGGAGTTAAGCAACCTATAACTACTGTCATAGCATAAGCTTATGGCATAAAACATATTTTCCGTGGCTGGGAGACATATGATCCTTGACGAGTCGCCGGAGATGAGTAATACTGTTGGTGCACTCTTGATGCGGCCTGTATGAACGATGGCGTTGGTCATCCTCAAACAGAGCAAGGATGTGAGCCAGCGGGCGGGATACCGCCGCGATGGCAGCCGGTCAGGTCTTGGAGCTTGACTGGCCGACGGAGGG
Organism: Gemmatimonadota bacterium; assembly: GCA_039656355.1. Classification (GTDB taxonomy): domain Bacteria; phylum Gemmatimonadota; class Gemmatimonadetes; order Longimicrobiales; family Gaopeijiaceae; genus JABDNZ01. The sequence goes on from JBDHMC010000156.1 coordinate 450, forward strand.
CTTGCTGGTCTCCGTTGGAGCCTCAAAGCTGAGAGGCAACCTGAACCGCCGACCGCGCGGAGTAGGGTAAGGGACCGAGCGTTCGACCGCTCGCACGTGAGCGGGTCCAAGAGCGATCCAAGTCTCGCCAGCGAAAAGAGAGGCCCCGACCATGGCGTGCCAGGTCGGGGTCTTTTTTTTGGTACCTACCTCCAACTGGGCGCATACCCAGCTTCAGCTGGGCGCATACCCGGCCGGCTCGTGACAGCTAGGATCCAGCGTGTCCTTCGTACGTGGCTTTTCGCTAAGGTTCCTGAGGTGGAAAACCGTCCTCACCCGGTGGTAGGTCCTCAAGGAAATCCAGGTACCGATCGCGGTCCTCTCTCTGATCCTGGAGCCAGCTCGCGAAACCGGACTCCACCAGACCTGGGGAGGAGATCAGTTCCTTTGCGGCCTTGGTTGCCAGGTGGTTTGCGTATTCGTTTCGGGGATGGCCGGTGTGGCCCCGAACCCAAACCCACTCCACGGAATGCCTGGCGGCGGTCTCATCCAGCTCCTGCCAGAGCTTTAAATTCTCCGGGGGCCCGACCTTGCGTTTCCAGCCTTTCGCCTTCCATCCTCGCACCCACTCATTCATCCCCCGAACCAAATACTGGCTGTCCGACACGAACCTGACGATGCAAGGACGTTTCAAGAGCATCAGTCCGTCGATGGCACTCCGGATGGCCATTCTGTTGTTGGTAGTGTCCGATTCGGACTGCCAAAAGTCCCTTCTATCCCATCCCTCTCCCCCCCAAAACTCAACAAGGCCTGCCGCGCCTCCGGGGTTTGCCCTGTTTTTGAACTGATTCCCAAGGCAGGATTCATCAGCGTGAATGGTGACCTTCGATGGTTCGACCATGGGGGCGTTTCTCAGAGTTTGCCGGTCCGTCCCTAATGCTGCTCGACGATGGGTGCACCTGAAAAATAGACTCACACTCGCCTTGACGACCAGAGAGGGGGGCCTACATTTCCGCCGGACCATTCCCCTTTCGATATCGGCACCCGTGACCTCGTTAGCTTCACAACAATCTGCGTATCTTCTCCTGGAAGACGGGCGAGCGTTCCCAGGCACCGCCTTGGGATCGGCGAGCCTCGCCCTGGGCGAGGTCGTCTTCAACACTTCCATGTCGGGCTATCAGGAGATCCTCACGGACCCTTCCTACTCGGGTCAACTCGTGGCCATGACCTATCCTCTGATAGGGAACTACGGGGTGAACAGCCGGGACCGGGAGTCTGAGGTGCCCCAGGTCGCCGGTTTCGTGGTCAGAGAGGCATCTCGGATCTACTCCTCATGGCGGGGAGAGATGGGCCTCCAAGAGTACCTGGCTACCCATGGAGTGGTGGGTATCGCCGGAGTGGACACGAGGGCCCTCACCCGTCATATCCGTGCCGAAGGGGCCATGAGGGGAGCCATTTCTCCGAGCTCCCGGTCGCCGGAAGAGGTGATGGAGCGAATCCAGGACCATCCCAGGATGGAGGGGTTGGATCTCGCCTGTGGAGTCTCCACCTCCCAACGATATGAGGTGCCGGCGGTAGGTGAGGAACGGTTTCACGTCCTCGCGTACGACTTCGGCGTGAAGGCCCATTCTCCAAAGCTCATGGCTGAATTGGGGTGCAGGGTCTCCGTTATCCCGGCGGACACGCCGACGGAAGAGATTTTACTGGAGGAGCCCGACGGCCTCTTCGTATCCAATGGGCCAGGTGATCCGGCTGCCGTGGAAAAGGCCCAAACCGCAATCCTGGGTCTATCGGAGGTGGGGATCCCAGTGTTTGGGATATGCCTGGGGCATCAGCTTATCGCCAGGGCTTTCGGGGCCCGAACCTACAAGCTCCCATTCGGCCATCACGGGGGGAATCACCCCGTCAGGAACCTGGACACCGGAGCCGTGGAGATTACCGCCCAAAACCATGGGTTCGCTGTAGAAAAGGACGAGAACACAGGGGTCCCGCATGCTCCAGACCTCCGGGTGACCCACGTGAATCTCTACGACCACACTGTGGAGGGGGTGGCTCACCTGACCCGGCCCGTCTTTTCGGTCCAGTTTCATCCGGAAGCGGCTCCGGGGCCTCATGACAGTCGATACCTGTTCCGACAATTCGTCGAACTCATGGAGAAAGGGAGCCTTTCAGAATGATCGAAGCACTGGGAAGGCTTGACGGTTCGGGGAGGCGGGCGTTACCGTGCTTTCCCTCATCAGGCCCGGTCGACCTTACCTCATCCGGGCCACACACTTAGAAGGAAGTGACGGGCCCCTTTGGGCCGGCTTCTCACCCCTTTTTCAGGTTGGGATTTGGAGGGGCAGTTTCCTCCTGGAGGAATGCATGACCAAGGCGGACCTAGTGGAGCAGGTCGCAGAGGCGATCGGCCCAGGGATCACAAAGAAGGACTGCGCCCTGGTGGTGGACGGCTTTCTCAACGCCGTCAAACTGGCGCTGGCCGAGGGTGAGAACATCGAAATCCGCGGGTTCGGAACCTTTAAGGTCCGTAGCCGAAAATCCCGGATGGCCCGGAACCCCCGGACAGGAGACCCCGTTGAGGTCCCTTCCCGCTCGGTCCCGATCTTCAAACCCTCCAAACATTTGAGGGCGAGGGTGGATCGGTTGGATCGGGTCGTTCGGTACTGAGGTCCATCGGACAAGGCTCCGGCTCCGGTCTCCATCGGCTCATCCGGAACCCCTTGTCTCTCCAGCGGTCAAAACTGGGGCCGAGGCTCGCTGAGCCTCCGGCTCCTTCTTTTTAACGAATCCGCCTCGAAATGCATCAGAGTACACGGTGAAGGACAAGTCTCTGACAAAGCCCCTGCCAGATGAAGACCTGGTGGACCGGGCTCGGGCCGGGCACCTGGAGGCCATGGACGAATTGGTCTCCAGGCACCATGGCAGCGTGTACAGAGTGGCTCTGGGAATCCTACGGGATGAGGACGGTGCCGCGGATGTAGCACAGGAGACCTTCCTCAAGGCCGTACGGGGGTTGAAAGGGTTTCGTGGGGATGCCTCGTTCAAGACCTGGCTCCTAGCCATTGCGGCCAACGAAGCACGGGGAGTTCTCAGGAAGGCGGGGAGTCGGAAGGAGCTCGCTCTAGACAGGATTGGACCGGTACCATCCGCTGAAGCGTCCGTTGATGACACCCTTGAACGGGCAGAAGATGTCAGTCGGGTCCGGGCACTCCTCTCGGAGCTCCCGGAAAAGCAGAGGCAAGCCGTGACATTGAGGATCTTTGAAGAGTTGAGCTTCCGCGAGATCGGAGGCATCATCGGTTCGAGTGAAGGGGCGGCCCGGGTGAATTACCACCACGGAATTCGACGATTGAGGGAGATGTTGGGATGAAAGGCCCTGACTGCGAGATCATTAGAGACCTTCTGCCGGACTTTGGGGCTGGATCCATCGCCGGTGAGGAAGGCGGTATGGTCGAGGCGCATCTTGGCTCCTGCCCGGACTGTCGAAGGGAGCTGGAAGTGATTCTGGCTCTGAGGGAGGCCCGACCTGAGGTTCCGCCCGAAGTGGAAGCCAGAATCCAGGCTCGGGTTCGGGAAGAGATGACCAGGGACCGGACCGCAGGTGCCGGGGAAGTGCCGGGGGAAACGGCTGGGATTATCCCCATTCTCGGCCGCCTTCGGTTGATTCCCGTCTGGGCTCAATCAGCCGCTGCAGTTGTGATTCTCGCACTTGGGGTAAGCGCCATCTGGAACGCGCGGGACCCGGATCTGGTCCAAGACCCCACCGTGGTCGCTTCCCAGGAGCTTCTCCCGGAGGCTTGGCTGTGGGATGATGGAATGGTGGCGGGCGCACCGGTTTTCGATGGACTTTCCGACGAGGACCTGGAAGCCCTTCTCGAGGAGTTTGAAGGATGATTTCGAAGGCATGCTCAATGCTGGCTTTGGCCGCCGTCCTGACGCTAGCGCCAATGTTTGCATCGGCCCAGGTGACCCCTCCGCCGGGAGGCAAGCGTCAGAGGCTTGAGCTGGAACGGCGCCTCAACCTCGGGTTTCAGCGTTCGATTCAGAACCAGCTGGGGTTGGAACAAGCGGAACTGCAGGGCATTCAGGAGATCAATCAGTCCTTTCAAGAGGAGCGTCGGGCTCTGAACCGTGCCCAGGCCTCCGTTAGGCTCCGTCTTCGGGATCCGGCCCTCCGAGACATTGGAGAGGACGAGGCGAAAGCCCTCCTGCAGGAGTTGGTGGATGTGCAACAGCGGGAACTCGACTTGTATACAAGGGAACGGGGTGAGCTCTTGAAGCTCATGACCCCGGTCAAACTCATTCGGTACTATGGGCTCAGGGAGGGTCTGGGCCGACGGGTCCAGGAGTTGCGGCAGGGCGGCCGAGGACCGGGGAAGGGGGGGCGCGGTCCCGGTGGGGTCGGCGGAGGACCCACGCCGATGGGAGGACGTGGGGTCGGGGGACGGCCTCTCCGTTGACGTCAGCGGTTAGGAGTTCTACCCTTTTGGGGAGGGCGTTCGGCCCTCCCTTTTTTTTGTCTATGAATATTCAAGCCCTCTTCTTTGCATCCTACCGGGATCTCCTGGGTACCGGGGAGATCGCCCTATCTCTCCCCGAGGGAACCGCAGTCTCCGGAATGGTGGCTGAACTCAGGGGACGGGGCGGGGCATTCGGGAATCTCCCAGCCTTTCCCGTGGTTGCCGTGAATGAAGAGTACGCTTCCGAAGACAGGTTGCTGAGAGACGGCGATGTGGTGGCCTTCATTCCTCCCGTCGCTGGGGGGTGAGAGTGCTGAGAACCGCCATCGTCACCGAGCCCATTGTTCCGGAAGAGATCCTCGCCGACTTCCCATCCCTGGAGGACGGCGCTTGCGTTCTCTTCCTGGGCGTGGTTCGGAATCACAATCAGGGAAAGGATGTAATAGGGTTGGGTTACCAGGTGTACCAGGGAATGGCTGAAAAAACCCTGGCGGTTATTGCAGCGGAAGCTTCCCACCGGTTTGGATCGGATCGAATAACTGTCTTTCATCGGATCGGAGAGCTTCGGGTGGGGGAAGTGAGCACCGCTATTGCGGTGGCGACCCCCCATCGAGGAGAGGCCTTCGAAGCCTCTCGTTACATCATTGAGGAGCTCAAACAGCGCCTCCCCATCTGGAAGCGGGAGCACTATGTGGACGGGGATTCGGACTGGGTTGGAAGCAACACGACGCCGAAGGTCGAGGACCGGAAGCCGGATGGGTCCCGGGACGTGGGGAGTGCGGAATGAATGAGGGCGTGCCTGTGAGAGCAGGGGCCATGG
>JBDHMC010000157.1:0-5697 GCA_039656355.1 Gemmatimonadota bacterium
CGATGGCCCGGATCGGCTTCCAGGAAGGAACCAGGACCAGGCCGCCGAGGAGGGAGGGAGCAGCGTTATCGGGGCTGGGCGCACCTGCCGCTTCGGTCTCCCCCACCAGGGCGTGCTGGAGGAGGGCGTCCGGACTCAGGCCGGCACCGAGGAGCTCGTTCACAGCCACGACCGCAGCCACGGCGCTGGCTGCGCTGCCTCCCATGCCTCCGGCAAGTGGAAGGCCCTTCTGGAGCTCGAGTTCCACCCCTCCGCTGATGTCCAGGTCGGCCAAGAGCGCCCTGACCGCTGCGCCGGCGGTGTTATTCCCAATCTCCAGGGAAAGGCGGCCTCCATCTCCACGGACCGATGTGATTCGCAGTCCGGGCTCAGGGACCCTCCGAGCGATCACTTCATCCCCCGGGCCTTCGAGCGCCAACCCAAGCACGTCGAAACCACATGCCAGGTTCCCGATGGATCCTGGGGCGAAGGCCCTGCACTCGTCTGGACCGCTCACTGAGGTCTCCCTATCCAAAGGCTGCCGTACCCGGCAGACGGCGGACGGCCTTCCACCCAGGAAGGGCCGACCGCTCTCCACCTAGGAAGAATAGGCTCCCGACCGGCGGCAGCCAAACCTGGAATCTGCCCGCGATAGTTGGGCAGAGGGGGGCAAACGGCTTTTCCTCTCGTCCGATAAGGGGACAATTTGTCTCCCGGTTAACTAATGCGGATAAACACCTTTTTGGATTCCCCTCTACCCAGTCCCAGTCCCCACCCCCATTCCCTCTGATTTCAGTCTTGTTTCCAAGCCCAAGCACCCTTCTTTTTCGTTGGCACGAAATAAGCTAATGGGGCGGTGGGGTTGTCCGCCCCCGGGTTCCGTTCGGATTCCGGGGGCATGCTTACCGAGACCAATAAAGGTGGATCATGGAGACGAAGCTCCCCGTGGTTGGGGCCGACGCTTCTGAGGAACCCGGCTCGACAAAGGGCAGGCAGGTCACACAGGCGAAAATGAGCACTCTGGAGATCGTCTCCGACCCAGGAGAAGGTGCCCAGAAGTGTGCTCAGATCTTCGGCTCGGTTTCCGCGAAAATGGGGAACGGGGTTTGGACGGTGGAGATTATTCCCGCTGAGGTCCAGCCGCCGCCCAGGCTTCCCGCCGGAGCCAGCGGAAACCGCATCCGGATCGGGTCTGCCCCGGTGACGAATTGGGGAGACCGATCGAGTGTAATCGTCGCCCTGAACGATCAGGTCCTTCTGGCCCGGCACCGCCTGGGCGCTCTGGAGGATGATGCCGTTGTCCTCATCGAGAACATGTGGAAGGACCACAAGGATGAGGACATCCGGCAGCAATGGGTGGATGCCATGGAAGAGATCTCGGACCGGAATTATCAGGTCATCGAGGTCCCCATGGAGGAGGAATGCCTCAAGATCGTGGACAACCCCAGGCGGGGTAAGAACATGTGGGTCCTGGGGCTCCTCTGTTACCTCTACGATCGAGATGTGGAGCTGGCGGCGGAACAGATCGCTCATGCCTTCCGCAAAAAGGCTCAGGACATCACGGACCGGAACGTGGAACTCCTCAACGCCGGCTTCAGCTGGGCTGCGGAGAACCTCGGGTTCGGCTACGCGGTTGCCCCCATTGGGGATGATCGGCCCCATGTGGTGATGAACGGGAACGAAGCCATCGCCATGGGTGGCGTGGCCGCTGGTATGGACATGGCGGCGATGTACCCTATCACTCCGGCTACCTCCGTGTCCCACCACCTGGCTGAGATCTTCTTGAAATTCGGGGGCCTTCTCCACCAGGCGGAAGACGAGATCGCGGCAGCCGGGGTGGCTATCGGGGCGTCCTGGGCTGGGAAGTGCGCATTCACCATCACGTCCGGCCCAGGCCTGGCCCTGAAGACGGAATTCCTCGGGCTGGCCATCATGACGGAGATCCCGCTGGTGGTGGTAGATGTCCAACGGGGTGGCCCCAGCACCGGGCTTCCCACCAAAGTGGAGCAGTCGGACCTCCTGGCAGCCATCTATGGTCAGCCTGGGGACGCGCCCCACATCGTGATGGCCCCGGCCTCCATCGAGGAGTGCTTCTACTCCATGATTACGGCCCGGAAGATTGCTGAAGCCTTCCGGATGGTGGTTATGGTTCTCACAGATGCGAACCTGGCTACGGGGGTTTCGCCTTTTCCAAGGCCTGCATTGGATCCGTCATGGGTGGCGGCTCCCCCGGATCTTTCACCTGTCCCGGAGGGGCTCAGGCCCTATGACTGGGACCTCCAGACGGGAATGTCCCGACGTTTCATCCCTGGGGCTCCCGGGGGGATGCATACTCTCACTGGCCTGGCCCACGACGAGGCGAGCAAGGTTGCCTACACCTCGGATATCAACCAGCGCTCATCCAACATGCGGAGCCGGAAGCTCGCCGTTTTCCAGTCGACTCTGTCGCCACCCACGGTCAACGGTCCGGATGAAGGCGACCTCCTGGTGGTGGGTTGGGGAAGCACCAAGGGAGCCATCGAGGAGGCAGTGGAAAATGCTCAGGAGGAGGGGCTCCGGGTTTCAAGCCTGAACCTGACTTTCCTTTCACCTCTCGAGCCAGGGCTCAAGGAGATCTTCAGCAAATTCAAGAAGGTCACCACCGTTGAGATCAACTATTCGGATGAACCGGACGATCCCTACATCACTCCTGAAAATCGCCGGTACGGCCAGCTGGCCTGGCTCCTCAGGGCCCATACCCTGGTGGATATCGATTGTTGGACCCGGGTTCTAGGAGAACCTCTCCGCCCCGGTGCGATTTTGAATGGTATACGAGAGAAGATGCCCGAAGGAGGTGCCTCGTGAGCAGCGCCTGTTCCCTTCTCCACATTGCTGGGGAGGATGACCGCGAATTTAAGATGGGCGACTATGAGGCCGCCCTCGCCCGGTGGTGTCCAGGGTGCGGGGACCACTCGGTCCTCACCGCAGTCCAGCGCCTTTTGACGGAACATCAGCTCAAACCTGAGGACACCGTCTTCGTTTCGGGTATCGGCTGCTCCAGCCGGTTCCCCCATTACATGAAGACCTACGGGTTCCATGGGATCCACGGGAGGGCTTTGCCGGTCTCCACGGGTATCAAGCTCCATCGGCCCGATCTGGAGGTCTTCACCATCATGGGGGATGGGGACTGCGTCTCCATCGGTGCCGGACACTGGATCCACGCTATCCGGTACAACATCGACATCACGGCCCTTCTCCTGGACAACAACATCTACGGTCTGACGAAGATGCAGACTTCGCCGACCACACCTCAGGGCCTAAAGAGCAACACCCAGCCACAAGGGAGCTGGCTTCCGCCCCTGAACCCTCTGGAGGCGACGCTAGGGGTATCCAACGCCTCGTTCGTGGCGCAGACAGCGGAGTGGGTTCCGGCTCATCTTTATGCCACCCTTCAGGCTGCCCACAAGCACAAGGGTTTTTCCTTCGTGCGGATCCTTCAGCGGTGTCCAGCCTACCTCCCGAAGCATTTCGAGGAGGCCATCACTGATCCGGAGAAGATCGAGCTTCTGGTTCATCCCGACGGGATCGAAGCCAAGGACCTGGTGGGGGCCTACGATATCAGAACCTATCACGATCCGTCGGACATCGACGCTGCCCGTCGGTTCGCCGAGGATCAGACCAAGATTCGCCTTGGTGTGTTCTTCCAAGATGAATCCCGGCCGAGGTACGAGGAGACCCGGCACCTGCCGACCCTCACGGCTGAGGAAAAGCTGAGCGTCCTGGAAGAGGAGTTCGACCGCTATGCCGTCTGACGAACGGATTACCCAAGCTCTGAACGCACTATCTGAGGCAAAGGAATCCTTCTCTTCTTCCGTAGCCATGTCCGCGGAGGAGGTTCGAGTGATTCTGGAGCGGGAGCGTGGGGCCAACGAGAATCCTGAGGTTAGGTTGGCCCACGAGTTGGGACCCTTCGCCGCAGGGAGGATCGATTTGGAGCGGTTGGCGCCTTTTGTGGGGGCCAACGAAAAGATGGACGAAGACAAGCGAGCAGAGATTCTGGCAGCCTACGAAGCTTTGCTGGCGGTAAGAAAAGCCGGTGATGACCTCTTCACCGCCAAGGTTCCGCTGGACGGGTATCTTCGGGGGACGGTTTTCTCCGCTCTCGGAAAGGCCGGTAGCGCTTTCGGTGCCGCCCGGAGTGTGGAATGGGCCCTTCATGATCTTGCTCATCCGGAGGGTATTGAAGATTGCCTCGAGCGTTTCCCTCCCAACCAGTGGAATAGTTCCGAGAAGGAATGGGCTCCGCCCATGGTCATCGAGGTGGAAGGGCAGGATCTGCGCGCGGCGTCATTGGGTGAGTTGTTGGAAGGTTCCCAGAAAATTGTCCTGGTGGTGAATGGTCCGGCGGCGCCAGCGCCCCTGGTCCGACTCATCACTCCAGGTGTCACCGTCATCCAGACAGATGATCCGGCCGACCTGGCAGCTCTTGCCGCTTCTCCTGGACCGGGAGTGGCTGCCCTGATGCCTGAGGGCGCCGCGAAGTTCACGCACATCCCGGGTGAAGGGAAAGGTTTGAATGAACGGCTGGAGGTGAAATTCGTTCCCGAGAACGAGCCCAGGCGGGCCCTTGGGGCCATTTCGGCCTTCCAGCAGGCAGAGGAACTGAGGCAACTGATTTCGTTGACGGCCAGTGTCGAGGCTGTTGCTGTGGGCTCCTCCGAAACCGGGACCGCGGCGCCTGAGATGGACGAAGCCGGTCAGCTGGCCTCGTGGCTCATCAATCAGGCGAACTTCGCTGGTGTCTGACGTAGGAGCTTGTCCCCAAAACGGGGTCCGGCTCCCTAGGGACGGAGAGCAGGGGATAGGGACGGAATGGACTTCACGCTGATCCTGACATCCGTAGCCATCCTTGGTGGGGTGGGTCTTACCTTCGGGACCCTTATCGCCCTGGCCAACGCGAAGCTGAAGGTTTGGGAAGATCCCCGTATCGACGCGGTTGAGGAGGTCCTCCCTGGAGCGAATTGCGGTGCGTGTGGTCTGGCCGGATGCCGGGCCTTCGCCGAAGCCGCGGTGAAGGGCGTGGTGGCCCCCGCCGGATGCACCGTCATGGGGGCTGAGGATCGAGAAGATGTGGCAGCAGTTCTGGGTGTCGCAGCCGGTGAGGCCAACAAGCTGGTGGCCCGCCTTCTCTGTGCCGGAGGTACGAACGTAGCCACCTCCAAGGCCAAGTATCACGGTGTGGACAGTTGCGCTGCAGCGGTCGCTGTGACGGGTGGAGGGAAGGGTTGTACCTGGGGGTGCGTGGGGCTGTCTGACTGTGCGGTGGCCTGCGACTTCGACGCAATCACCATGAATCCCTACGGGCTTCCTGTGGTGGATCCGGAGTTGTGCACTTCCTGTGGGGACTGTGTGGACGTCTGTCCTCTGGATCTCTTCACCATCATGCCGCTGGACCACAAGCTCCTCGTCCAGTGCAAGAATCTTTTGGACGGAGACGACGCGGAGGAGGCTTGCGCCGTCGCCTGTACCGCCTGTGCCCGCTGTGTTCAGGATGGGGCACCGGGCCTAATTGAGATCATCAATGGCCTGGCCGTTATCGACTATGACAGAGTCGTGACGGACAACCCTGAAGCCACTGCCCGTTGCCCCACCGGGGCCATCGTTTGGGTGGAGGGGGTCCAGTTTGCCCCCATACGCGAACTCGCAGGGAGTGAAGCAGGATGACCAGCCCGAAGAGCA
>JBDHMC010000158.1:0-5693 GCA_039656355.1 Gemmatimonadota bacterium
CATGAGGAGGTCTCCCCGAAAGGTGGAACTCCGGAGCCCGATCTCCGACTCTCCTCCCAGGACCACAAAGGACATTCCCGTTAGGGTCCCAAGGATTCCCAACCAAACCAGAAGCCCGGGTCTCTCATGCCCTCGGAGAGTGGAGAGGGCCAGCGTCCAAACCGGGGTGGTGGCGAGGAGGATACTCGCGTTGCCCGCAAAGGTGGCGTCCACACCGAAAATGAAAAACCCTTGGTAAATCACGTTCCCCACGACGCCGAGGGCGATGACACGGGGCCAATCCACCCTTTCCGGCCAGGAGATCCCGCCCCTCATCTTCAGGATTAGGAAAACGGTGAGAGCGGCCAGGGGGAAACGCAGGGCGTTGAAGGCCAAGGGTGGTATTTCGTGGAGGGAGGCTTTTATGAGGGGAAAGTTGACTCCCCAGATAATCGCCATGACCAAGAGCCCCAGGTCGGCGGAGGCCCGTCCCAGAGGGGGGGTCGCAGGGGCAAACCTTCGGTCGTTGTCTTTCTCAGACACGCGCCATACCTTTGAATATCCCCCCTTTTCCTGGTGTTAACACCTGGAATCTATGAGGCTACTCGACATCGTCCACCTGGAATCCTATCGAGGGAGAAGAGACGCCCGGTTTCGGCGGACCCTCGCACTCCACGGCCATGAAGTGGATCGGCCGAGGATTTTACAACATCTTCGGCAGGCCGTGTACCTCCTTGGGGCCGATCGAGGGGCTGTGGTTTGGCTGGATGAATACGGGCCGGGGTTGGCCCATCCACACACTCTTCTGGATCTCGCGGCGGATCGTCCGCGACGCTTCTTTTCGCCCATTCCGCTTCAGACCGCATGGGACAGTGGAGTTCCGGGAGTTCTGGATCTTCCGAGAACCGAGGATCGATGGGAGAAAGTGGGCAGTGGGATTGCCAGCGCCTGTGCGGTAGCCCTGGGGAGTGATGGCCCTCGATCGTGGTTCCTCGTGGTGGATTCCCTGACCCCCCGCCCGGCTCTAACAGAGAAGGTCGTGGGAGAGATGATGTTTTTGGCGGGCGAGGTCGCTTCCGTTGTCCTTCACCGAGATCTGGAAAGGGGGCGAACGTTCCTGGGGCTGGAAAGCCGAAAGGAAGCCTTATTTCAGGATGAGCCCGGCTCGTTTTCGGGGTGGCCAGTTTTGAAGGACCTCGAGGATCGGGAAAGGACCGACGAGGTGAGCCGCAGAATCGGGGATCGATTCCTGGTCGCCCGGATCGTTCGAGGGCTCGTGGAAGATGACTTGGTGACGGATTCTGAATCCATCGATCATCAGGTTAAGGGCGTCCGAGAAGAGCTGGGCTCCCGCGGTTGGGATGACTTGGAGGCGGAGGTGTGGGATCGGGTCCTCCGGGCGGTGGCAAGCTCCGACCACCCAGAATTGGTGGCCTCTGTATTGGAATGGGGGAGACTCGTGGAGGGGCAGGGCCACTTGAACGGGGCTCTAGAGATCCTCGGCCTGGCCTATGAATTGGCGAAGGCCACGGGCTTTGCCGACGCTGCGGCGGATGCGGCCCGTTTCCAAGGGAAGGTCTTCCGGACCCGGGCCGAATGGGCCCAAGCCCTGGGCTGGTATGATGTCGCCAGGGGAATAGCAGAGGAAGTCGGGAACCCCAGGAAGTTGGCGGCAGTGCTGGACGGTTTGGCAAATGCCCACCGGGACCGGGGGAACCTTCCCCGCGCCAGAGCAGTCCTCCTGGAGGTTCTGGAGATCGGGAACGAGACCGGCGATCGGTATGCCCTGGCAATCGGTCACCACGACCTCCTGACCGTCGAGAAACTGCGTGGAGATCTGGTGGAAGCGATCCGACACGGATGGCTGGCCGTGCAGAGCTATGACTCCAGGGACGGAAGCCTGAGGGCCCTCTTCGACCTGGCCGGAGTTCTTCGGGAAAATGGTGAACTCTCGGCGGCCTGGGATGCTTATTCTGTGGTCGCTGATCAGGTCGAGGGGTTGGAGGCTCGAATCCTGGCTCTGGATGCCTTGGCATTCGTCGCGGCATTGAAAGGCGACCGAGAGCAGCACACGTCCCTTAGAGCCAAGTTGGATGCCGAGGGTTGGGAGAGGGTGTCCCCGGTGTACCGCGGGCAAATCTTGTACTATCGGGGATTGTCTTATCGGGCACTGGGAGAGGAAGTGGAAGCCGGAGCTTGGCTCGACAAAGCTCTGGCCTTCGCTGAGCAGCACGGCCTGAACAAGCTCCTTTTCGACATCGAAGCGGCGCTGGAAGGGAGCGCGTCCGTCCAGACCCTGCAACCGGTTCGACCTCCGTATCAGGATTCAACTCCGGAGGAGATCCTGGGCGTCCGCCGGGGCCTCCGAGAGATGAGGGAGGCCCAGGCGGGCGTGGGAGAGTTCGGCTAGTTCCCGGAACCCAGCGTGTGGTTCCCGGAACCGAGTGTGTGATTTCCGGAACCGAGAGTGTGATCGGGGCCCGTGGGGGAAGTGCAGGCAGTTGCAGCCAAGGCCAGGGTTGCGATCACGGCGGTCAGGAACAGGCGCACCTTCTTCATGGAATCTCCTCGGCGTTTGTGCCAGAGAACGGGTCCCGCTCTCAAGGCGGGTTCTTAATCGATTGATGTAACGTTGGGCGGCCCTGACCGGGTCCGCCCACTCATTTCCGGACCAGGGTATGTCTTTTCCGAAGATTTCATGGCTCTGCTAGGGGTTTTGGTCGGTGATCGATCGTTGAAGCTCCGTTTGACGGAGCTTCTGGAGCCGCAGCATTCCCTTGCGATGAGCCGCTCCTGGGGTGGGTTGAACCGCGTCGTACGGGAGCGACCGGTCACCGGTGCCATCGTGGATCTGGAGGCCGTACCCCTCTATCCCGCCTCGGAGAGAGTCCTTGCTGGGTTCCGGACCCAATTCCCCCATCTTGGATTGGTGCTTCTCCTCAGGAAGAACCGGGACCCGTTCACCCTCTTTCGGCTGGGGAGAGCAGGGATTCAGAATCTGGTCTTACTTCCGGTTGAGGATCTCAGGCATGAGTTGTTCAGGACCCTGGCCAGGGCTGGAGAGGGAGGTGCCACTTCCTTCGTTGTTCGGGCGCTGAGCCCCTATTTGTCTCGCCGGGAGCTAAAGACCGCGTATTTGGCCATGGACTCTCTGCACCGTCGGTGGTCGGCAGAGGAGTTGGCCGGGGAGATCGGCCTTACTAGACCCCATCTGAGCGAACGGTTCAAGAGTGTGGGTCTCCCCTCCCTAGGGCATTTCCTATTGTGGACAAAGTTGTTCCATGCCGGGCATTGGCTGGAAGAACCCGGCCGGACGGGAGAGAGCGTGGGCAGGCAGCTGGAATACTCCTCCGGGGCAGCATTTCGGAGGGCTCTGAAATTGTATACGGGAGCCACACCCACAGCTGTACGTGAGGGGGGCGGAATCCGCCTGATCCTGCGGCATTTCCTTCGTCGGCATTGCCTTCCGGCATTTGGGACCCTCTCGGCCTGACGGAGTGGGCTGTGGAAAGGCACCTACCTTCCGTTTCCGGGTATCGTTGGCCTGAGTTGTCCCGGGACTCTCGATTGATAGGAGGTTGACGTGAGGGTGTTTCAGGACCCCACAGGCAGGGAGTGGGAGGAGGTGGTCGGGCGGGAGTCCTGGGGGACTGTAGTGGCGATTTTCTTCCCCAGGAAAGGGTCTGAGGCTCCGCGCCAATCGTTACTGGAAACATCATCCGCGGATGAAGGCAACCGGATCCTTCTGAGAATGACACTGGAGGAGCTTCAGGCTCTTTTTGTTGGGTCCGTCCTGAAGCCCACGGAAGGAACCTGACGAAACCCCTGGTGAGGTGATGGATGAGGAAGTTTCAAGATGAACACGGCAGGACCTGGGTTGCCTCAGTCAGGGCGAGACCCGGCGAGGACTATAAAGGCCGGTACGGGCTCGTCATGGCTCCGGAAGGGGCCTCTCGGGAGGAAGAGGTGGAGTTGGTGGACGTTCGGTGGAACAGCGTGAAGACAGCGGACCGGACCCTTCAGACCATGTCTGAGGTGGAACTCCGTCGACGGTACCAGTCTGCCAGGGGCAGGACGATATGACCTTTCGGAGAATCGTCAGTTTGGAAACGGACGGGTAAGGGATGCCAACCTGATCCCCAGTTGGTCCTCGGCCCGCTTGGCCCGGTACTCGGATGCTACATCATTGGAGAGGATGCTGAAGAGGATCCTCTCTCCCGATCGGGTTCTGACAATTCCAGAGAGGGCCGATACCCGATCCATGGTTCCCGTCTTTGCTCTCAGGTTTCCAGCTGCCGGGCTCCTGTACATCCTCCCCAACTCCCGCCGAACGCCAGCCTCAGGGAGGGTGTTGAGGTATTCGTCCCAGTGGGGGGAGGCGGCCATGAACTCCAGAGTTCGAACGAAAACGCCGGTCGAAGCCTGATTCCCAAGGGAAAGGCCGGAACCGTCCCGGACGTGAAGCTCCTCCGGGGCAACCCCCACCACCTCGATCAGAAACCTCTCCACAGCTCTTCCGCCCCCGGAAAATGACCCGTCCCCGAGAACGGTCCTCCCCACTGTCTTCGCCACGGTTTCTGCCAAGAAGTTGTTGCTTTCTTTATTGATGAACCTGAGTACCTCGAGAAGGGGAGGGGATTTCAAAGTGGCCAGGATCCTGGGTGGGGTGGTTCCATTCATTCCGGTGAGCAAGGAATCCTGAGAAAGTGGGGAAGCACCTGGTTCCCGGATGGTCACGACGGTACCCGTGATCCTGACTCCCCGAGCTTCCAGAGCTCGTTTCAGCTGAAGCCCGGTGAACCGGAGAGGATCGGGAACGGGTAAGCGTCTCCAGACGTCCGCACCCCCGATGGGGATCTCCCCTTCGATCCCTATTGGATCCTGGGGGGTGTCCCGAAAAAGCCAAACCCTGGACCGGATCCCTGGCGACACTGTCCGGCCGATGTTGCTCACTGGGATTCCCGACGCCTCGGGAATCGTATGGATGGATGGTTGGGCTCCGACCCAACTTCCGGCCTCCACCCTGAGGGTCACCAGGTTCTCAGCCATGGAGACGGCCGAGATTGGGGCCGCAAAGGCATCGTTGAGGTCCTTGGGATCCCATTCGGGGTGGAGGTCGGGGCCCTGAAAGTAGCTGCCGTCCACCACCAGGTCGCCTCGAATTTGCCGGATCCCCATGCCCAGGACTTGGCTGGCCAGGGTGTCCATGGCGGCGGTCTCGGATTGGAAGAATCGCTCGGAGAGGGTGGGATCCCCGGTTCCATATAGGATCAAATCTCCTTCGAGTACGTCTCCGGTCTGGGGTCCATTCGCCAGAAGAAAGGTTCGATACAGGAAATCCGGCCCCAGATAGTGAAGGGCCGCAGCGGTGGAAAGGAGTTTCATGTTGGAGGCCGGAACCATGGGCTGGTCGTGGTTCATGGCCAGAAGAGTGTCATGCCGGTCCAGCGAGACGGCCAAGACAGCCCATCGGCCTTGACGGTTTCCAGTGGAGGTGAGAATGCCCTCTAGATCCCGGCGGAGTTGTTGGATCTCTGGATGAAGTGGATCGGGGGAGGGGAGAACCGTCTTGAATTCAGGAGTTGCCTGGGCCCAGGCCTCGGCCAAGACGGTTCCCCGTGTCTTCGGGAGAACTGCGAGGGCGGAAGCCAGAAGGATGGAGCGGACGAAGCGTTGGCTGTTTCCGGTAACCATGGCTTCGGGGAAGAGTATAC
>JBDHMC010000159.1:0-5692 GCA_039656355.1 Gemmatimonadota bacterium
TGGCCCGCCTCATCTTCCACTTCGGGTATGAGGTAGCACAGGCTATGGAACGGCCTCTCTGGACGGATGCCGGTAGAGAAATGCTGGCGGAGTTGGGAGGCGGGGGAGAATAGGCTCGGGCCACGTCGTTTCAGGTCGGCAGGATTCAAGGTGGGCCTCGGGGCCCGGTGCAGATGGGGGAGGGGATGCCTCAGCCTTTGGGCGCGATGAGTTGCTCGTAGGACTCGGAGCCCCATAGTGGTTGGAAGTTGAGGTCGGCTGGGGCCGGCATAGTGAAGTAGGACTTCCCTTCCTCAAACGCCTGCCGCCGAAGGCGCGTGGCTTCGTCTTTCCGATCCAGATGCGCAAGGATTGCGGCCCGCCAGTACGTGTTTATTCCACGCAAGTAGGGGCGATCCAGCTCCTCGCACCACCTCGCTTCCGTCTCCGCACCGTCCCGATCCCCAGTTAGGGCAAGCGCGATGCCGTGAAGTCCATGGGCATTCACGTTCTCAGGGTCCTGCTGGATCATTAGTCCGAGGATGGCCAGCCCTTCTTCGGGTCTTCCTGCGGGGAGGAGCGCCTGCGCTCTTTCCAACGGATATGAATCAGGATCTCGGGCCAGGTACCAGGCGACGGCACGCTCAGCAACCGTTCGAGCTTTCTCCCAATGCCCGTGTCGGCCGAGTTGGCCGGCGGTCCAATAGAGGATGAGCCCCGGAGAATTTCCCCACGCCGGATCCATGGCCTCCACGGCGTCCAGGAGTGGATCGATCTCGTCCAAGCGATCCAATGCTACCAGTGCCCGGATCTCATGGCCGGCGAGAATCGGAACCCCTGGAAACCACTCCCGCCCTCGCTGGGCAGCAAAAAGTGCGTCCTGGTACCGGCCCGTAAGGTAGTTAGCGGTGGCCAAGTGATTCCAAATCGGCATCCAGCCGGACTCTGATTCCCAATCGAAGTCAACTCCCTCCAGGGCTCGCAGAGCCTCCTCAGGTCTACCGGCGATGATGGCCTGCTCGGCATGCCAGCCCCCCCATGATCTGGGGTCTTCCTGGGCCAAAGCCCTTGTGGCCCTGAGGTCACCCTCCAGGTCGCCAGCGACTTCAGCGACCCAATACTCGAGTTGGAGTTGTTCCACCGGGGACATCTCTTCTCTGCGAGGCTCCAAGATTGCCAGCAAAGAGTCCGCTGTAGCCCATCGCCCCGTCATTGAGTAAACGCCCGTCGCCCAGATCAACGGGGTAAGGAACGTGCTATCCAACTGGTAAGCCCGGTGGAAGTAGGGAAGAGAACCAGCTTCGTCTCCAGCCACGCCGATCTCAAACCCCCTCTGGGCAGCCTTAAAGGCATCGTAGGAGGGGGTTCGGCCAATATAGGGACCTGACACAGCGTCCAAAGACACCGCGAGGACTCCCAACACTCTCTGCCCGAGAACGTCAAGGGCCACCATGGGTTCTGACATCGCTCCGGATGCTTCGACGGCCGGTAGTCCCTCGCCGGATCCCACGCGGGTGATCTGGGCCAAGACTTGGAGGGAGTCTCCCCGGCGAGTAATCACGCCGGTGACGACTGTGCCTGCTCCCAGAGCCGCTGCCACCTCATGCTCGGAGCCGCCCTCCCCCATAGCCCCGAGTGCCTGTTCCACCGTGTTGGTGGAAACCCCACGGACCTCATTGGCACGACTCAACCGATCCGTGATGAGATAGGCGGCTGCCGAGCCGAGATCATCCAGTTCCGGGAGGCCCGTAAGGTTCCGGAACGGGAAGACGGCCACGTAGTCCTCGGGGAGATTGGAATCCCCTTCCGATCGGATCGATGCGACTACAGCTACGGTGGCCAACCCCAGGATGACCGTCGACCCATAGATCACCGCCTTGGCCCGGCCCAGGGGGCCCCGAATCTTGAGCGGACTCGCCGACAACTCTCGTGCTCCCGATTTCCCCTCCGCCTTCGCCCTTACCTCTTCCTTGCTTGGAACCGTCAGTCCTTCGTTGGCGATGGCGAATACCGAGGTAGGACGGTCGACGTTTTTGAGGATCACCTCACCCATTCCCACCGTCTTAATGGAAGGATGGTTCTTGATCTCGTCGAAGACCTTTGCTGAGACCATCACCCCGCCCGGAGCAGCCAGCCCCTCGATTCTGGAGGCGACGTTCACCCCGTCCCCGTAGACGCCCTCCGCTTCATGGACGATGTCCCCGGTGTGCACACCGATTCGGAGGGGAATCAACGGTTCTTGGCTCAACTCCAGTTGCACCGCGATAGCGCACTCGACGGCATCGACAGCGCTGCTGAAGAGGGTTAGGGTGCCGTCCCCGTAGTACTGGAGTACTTCGCCACGGTGACGCTCAACTGCCGCGGATAGAATCTCCCGATGACGATCCCTCTGAGCCCGGGCGTTGCCCTCATCTTCCTGCATGAGGGCGGTGTAACCCACCATGTCCGCAAACATGATGGCCGAGAGTCGTCGCGTGCGGCCCTCAGCCATGGCCAAAGCCATCGGTATCGGCCAGGAACACCGAGAGCCTCGACGCCATTCGTAGGATTCCCACCAGAGTGCAGTCCCCCCATTGTCAGGTCTACCCGACGACATGATGCCTGTGTGCTTCGAGGGCGGCAAGGAGGACTGGGCTTGGAACGCTGTAGGGGACCCCTAGGTACGCTCCACCCAGCCGCTCAGCTGTGCAAATGAAGCGGGAGTAGCCAGAGGCGTGAAATAGATTCCCGAAGAAAAATTTCTTGACAAGAAACCAATATCCCTACTTATTGGTGCGATCGGACTCCCCAAAAAACCGACCCAAAATAAGCAACGAACAAAACCTTCCCGACCTGTTGGGAGTGGTTTGGCATGGCCGGAAATCGGTCTGGAGACCCTTGCCCAGAAGGGTTGTCGGAGCGCCCTGAGTCCGCTCGTTGACATGATTCCGAAGGTCTTCGTCCTGGACAGAGAGTTCAGGTACTAACTCCGCACCAAAGTCGCAGCGATCAGCAGAGGGAATCCGCAAGGGAGGTACACCATGGACCGTCGCCAATTCTGTCGTTCAGCCATAGCTGCCGGTGTCGCAGGGTCTCTTCCCTGGGTGTCGGGATGTGAGCCGGGAGTGCCTGATGCAGCGCAAGCAGATACGAGCATTGGGGCGATCTCCCTCAGCGGCGCCGAGATCGAACTGGAGAGAGCCGCCGTTACTGAGCTCGGCGAGAGCCTGACGGGTTCTGTCCTGCTAGCCGGTCATCCGGAATACGACAATGCACGCAAGATCTGGAACGGGATGCATGACAAGCGACCCGCCCTGATCGCTCGCTGCTTGGGCGCAGAGGATGTGAGCCAGGCCGTGACGTTCGCACGGGAACGGGAGTTGCTTGTTGCCGTCCGGGGTGGGGGTCACAGCTGGCCGGGCAAGTCCGTATGCAACGGCGGAATGATGATCGACCTCTCGCAGATGAATAGTGTGCGCGTGGACCCTGACGGGAGGCGTGCGCACACTCAGGGCGGAGCCCTGCTGGGTGGGCTCGACACGGCAGCGCGAGAGCATGGCCTGATCACGACTGCCGGGGTGGTCTCCCATACCGGAGTCGGCGGTTTCACTCTTGGCGGTGGCTTCGGCCGTCTAAACCGCAAGTACGGGCTCACCATTGACAACCTCAGGTCAGCCGAGATCGTAACCGCGGACGGACAAATTCATCGGATCAGCGATGAAAATGAGGCCGACCTCTTCTGGGCCATCCGCGGTGGTGGCGGCAACTTTGGTGTCGTAACGGAATTTGAGTATCAGCTGCATCCGTTCCCTCTCGAAGTCTTCTCCGGGAACATCGTTTGGCCCATTGAGCAGGCACGTGAAGTGCTGGACTTCTACGGCGACTGGTATGCGGGTTTGTCGGACGATCTCTACGTTGGCCCCGCCATGATGACGATGCCGGAGGGCCAGGGGGTGTTGGCCATGGAGGTAGTCTATGCCGGCGATCCTGTCACCGGTGAAAAAGAGCTTGCCCCGTTAACCCGGATTGGCCAGCCCATCGATAATTCCGTCGACCTACAGGACTACATGGTCATGCAGACGGCCGAGGACGCGATGGCCCATCACGGTATTCGATCGTATGCCAAGAATGGGATGGTCAGCGAGATCACACCGGCCTTCATCGACGCCATGGTCGATGCGTATCGATCCGATCCCCGGGTGGCCCTTTTCTCGCATACCTCTGGAGGTGCGGTGGGCCGCGTCGACGAGTTGGCCACGGCATTCCCCCATCGTAACGCGGAAACGATGCTGGTATTCGCCAGCCTGTGGAATGATCCCGCAGACGATGAGGCGGCCATAGCCACAACCCGCGCATGGCACAAAGACCTCGAGCCGTTTACCGGTGGGTACTACACAAACATTGAATACGAGATCGACGAGACGGCACAGGGTAACTATGGACCTGCCTATCAGCGCCTTGCCGAGGTCAAACGACTACACGATCCGACTAATCTGTTCCGACTGAACAGCAACGTGCGACCGGCGGTCTAATCACGCATTGCAGGGATGGGAGAAAGGGTCCTCACCACCCGGTTTTTGGGCCGCAGTGACTGGATGAGGCTCCTTCATTCTTGGGCCTGGTCAGGGCGTGGGAGCTGACTAGGTGTCTCAGGTTTATGCAGTTCTCGAAAGAAGCCGATTTCCTCTTCGAGCCGCTCAAACCGAGCTTCAAGCTGGTGATGTTCCTCCTGAAGAAGGTCGAAGCGTGGGTCGTCCGGGGGTGTCTTGAGCTTGGGCGGGTGCCTTTTGAAAATCCCCGCGATGATCATGGAGCCCCAGACACCGGAAATGATGAGTACTGTGAGGACGACGAGGGTTATGAAAGGGTTCATGTTAGTTCCTCCTGTTCACTCCCCGGATGGCGCCCTGTATCAACCTCACCGCCGCCTGCCGTGAGAGGTGGTCTGGATCCCTTGGGCCGTAAGGAGTGGACGCAATACCGACCGCCGTCGCCTTCGGGTAGGTGAAGATCAACTCTAGACAATCCGCCAGTTCTTGGCTCGTGGGCCCGTCCGGCGCCGTCAAACCGTGTCCTAGCACCTCTTCGGGAGCGAGTACATCCATATCGATATGGATGTAAATTACATCGGTGAGACTGCTCAGACGGTCCATCTGGGCCCGCACGTTCTGGGACATCGTCCGGATATCGTCGGTGGAGATGATCTCAATCTGCAAACGTTCGATGACCTCTTTCTCACGCGGATCGGTGTCACGTACGTCCCCCAGCAGTATGTAGCTGGGAGGCAGCGGAGGATCGAGGCCGGTAATCAGGCGGTTGTTGTCATTGTAAAGGCCAGCGGACAAGGCCACATCCATGCCTCCATACATGCCGCTGAGTGTTGTCTCGGGTGTGTTCACGTCGGCATGCGCATCGAAGTAGATCAGACCGACCCTATGAGGGATGTTCGCTGCCAGGTGGTAGACCTGCTCCTCCTGCCCAGGCCCCATGTTCTGCAATCCGGACAGAACTCCCGGTAAATCGCTACAACTTCCCAGAAGCGCGACGGTGAGATACTCGTTCTTGCCATTCACGGAAATAAGGTCAGCCAAGTGTCTGCTGACCAGAGCCTCCCTTGCCCACCCTCTGTAGGCACTTTCCCTCTCCGTGAGGTCGAACGTTTGGTTCAGGGCTACCGTGGCGTCCAGAGCCGTGATGCTGTCGATGAGGCCCTCTGCAAGGATGCTCTCGGAGG
>JBDHMC010000160.1:0-5676 GCA_039656355.1 Gemmatimonadota bacterium
AAGGAGAGCCTGAACCAGGAGACGGTTGTCAGGATTATCCTCGACGACGACAATTTTTCGCTTCATGGGTCCACGACCTCCAGTAGAGCTTTCAGCGCCTGGCAGGCGGCCTGAAATTCCTCCTCCAGAGATGGAAGGAGGGCCTGGAGTTCATCCAGCCTCCCTCCTTCAGCCAAATCTTCGGCCTTCTGGGCCAGGTGCTGTACCCGAAGGGCGCCGACGTTCCCGGCGCTTGATTTTAGGGTGTGAGCTCCGGTTTCTGCTTTCTCGGCCTCGCCGGTGGAGAGTCCCTCCTTGATCTGATCCATCCGTTCCAGGGCATGGGTCAGAAACAGGTCGATCATTTTCTGTTTCAGGTCGGCACCACCCCACTCGATGAGTCGGTCCAGCTGGGCGACGTCCACCAGAGGAAGATCGTTCATTGCGTCTCCATTCATTGAGTGGTCGAGATGGAGGTTCTCAGAGCCCGAATTCCCTCTCCGGCACCCGCCGGATGTCCGAAAACGGCCGACCCCGCAACCAAAACGTTGGCACCGGCTTGGACGACCACTGAGGCAGTGTCTGATCCTACTCCACCATCAACCTGAAGCGGAACATCCCCTCGGCCTTCCCGCTGAAGGAGCTCACGGGCAGCTCGAATCTTATGGGAGGAACTAGGGATGAATGCTTGCCCGCCAAACCCCGGATTAACGGTCATCACCAGGATGAGTTCCACGTCCTGGATCACGTCCTGTATGCTGGCGACAGGGGTGGAGGGGTTAAGGGCCACCCCGGGCAGGGCACCCAAATCACGAATCTGTTGGAGGGTTCTGTGGAGGTGGGGACAGGTCTCCTGATGGACCGTGACCCTGTCTGCACCGGCCTTCACGAATTCCTCCACGTAACGTTCGGGGTTTTCGATCATGAGGTGCACATCCACGGGGATCTTTGTGGCATTCCTTACGGCGTCGGTCACGAGCGGCCCGATTGTAATGTTGGGAACGAAATGCCCGTCCATTACATCCACATGGATCCAGTCCGCCCCGGCTGCTTCAACCTCTTGGACGTCGCGTGCGAGGTTTCCGAAGTCCGCTGAGAGAATGGATGGAGCAATGAGGGTCAAAACTGATCTCCAGTCCGGAGAGGTGAGGCCAGGAAAGGAAGGAAGTGGATGTCATTGTATTTCAAACGGCACCTGCTTCCTCTCGGGTCATTGTCAGCACGTCCCCTGCCCCACCCACCAGGACTTTGTCTGCCATCCCCAGGAAGAGGCCTGACTCCACCACCCCTGCCCTCTTCTCGAGGGCTTCCTGGAGGGCGGAGGGCGCTCCAATGCCGTCGTGGAAGTGGCAATCCAAGATGACGTTGCCGTTATCCGTCAGGAACGGGTTTCCACCCGAACCGCTCCGGATTACGGCACGGGCTCCCAGCTCCTCGAGAAACGGGATCTGGCTCTCCCAAGCGAAGGGGATCACCTCTACCGGCAAGGGGGACCGTGTACCTAATCGTTTCACCAGTTTGCCCTGATCCGCAATGATGATCAGGTACTGAGTCACTTGGGCTACCATTTTTTCCCTGAGGAGCGCCCCACCGAGTCCCTTGATGAGATCCAGGTCCGGATCCACCTCGTCGGCTCCGTCGACAGTAAGGTCCAATGCCCCTACTTCTTGGAGGGTCGTCTGCGGGATGCCCAGCTCCCCAGCCACATTCTCGGTATGCAAGGAGGTGGGAACGCCCACGATTCCTGGGAGTTCTCCGTTCTGAAACCGCTGGCCCAGTGCACGAAGAAAGTAGGCGACGGTGCTCCCAGTTCCGAGGCCGAGCCTCATCCCGGGGGAAACGGCCTCAGCGGCTTTGGCTCCGGCCGCCGCCTTTCCCCTGTCTAAAGGGTTGTTTTCGGACAAACCCGTTCCCTCCAGCACTTCTCGAAAGGGTAAAGAGAGGCATTAATCCTGCGCGGTTTCGCTCGGGAATCTAGGGCGACCCTAGCGGTGCTGCCAGGGCTTGCCTGGCCTGATTAAGTTGTGCGGCCACGGCCTCCCGTGCGGTCCCGCCGGCCACATTCCGGGCCTCGACGGAGGTCTCGAAAGAGAAAAGCTGAAGGACATCTTTTTCGAAGGCTGCGTGGGCACTTTGGAACATGTGGAACGGCATTTGGGAGAGTGGTTCCTCCCTCTCCTCGCTGGCCCTAACCAGCTTACCCACCACCCCGTGACTCACTCTAAACGGCACACCCTTTCGCACCAGATAGTCGGCGATATCCGTGGCCAGGAGTTCCGGATCCAAACGGGTCCCAATGGTCTTCTCTTGGAATTGAACCCCTCCCGCCACCTCCTTCATGACAGGAAGGACCAGGAGGAGCGTGTCCACCGTATCGAACAAGAGATCCTTGTCTTCCTGCAAATCCCGGTTGTACCCGGTGGGAAGACCCTTCAGAAGGGAGAGGAAGCCCGCGAGGTTCCCAAGAAGTCTGCCTACCTTGCCTCGAACCAGTTCAGCCGCGTCTGGGTTCCGCTTCTGGGGCATGAGGCTGGACCCGGTACAGAACCCTTCCGGAAGCTTCAGGTAGCCGAATTCCCTGGAGGAGAATAGCACCAGATCCTCTCCGAGGCGGGAAAGATGGACCCCAAGAAGAGCCCCGGCGAAAGTCATCTCCACCGCCCAATCCCTATCCGAAACGGCATCGATGCTGTTCTCGGAGACCCTCAGGAAACCAAGGGCCTCTCTCAACCACTCCCGGTCAACGGGAAACGGACACCCCGCCAGCGCCCCCGACCCCAAAGGGAGAGAGCTGGCTGAATTCCCGACCTGTCGGAATCGATCCCTATCCCGGAGAAGGGGCCAGAAGTGGGAAAGGGCCCAATGTGCGCCGCGGACGGGCTGGGCTTGTTGGAGGTGGGTGTAACCCGGGAGGATGACTTCCAGGCCGCTTTCCGCGAAGGCAACGAGCGCTTCGAGGAGTTCGTTGAGGGACCTCGTGAGGGTATGGCTGGCTTCCATTCCCCAAAGGCGGAAGTCGGTAGACACCTGGTCGTTCCTCGAGCGTCCGGTGTGGAGCTTCCCAGCCACCGCCCCCACCTCCTCACCAAGGAGCCTCTCCACCAAGGAGTGGACATCCTCATCCGGGGCGTCTGAGAAGTCTCCGGCGGAAAGGGTCTCGGCCACCCTGTTCAACCCTGAGCGGAGCGTGTCTTCCTCCTCACTGGTCAAGACACCAGCCAGCACCAAAGCCTGAGCCCACGCCTGACTGCCCCGGATGTCATGGGGCCAAAGTCGGTAGTCCATGTCCAGGCTTCGGTTTAGCGGTACCATGGAGTCCGCCATCTCACCACTGAAACGACCGCCCCAAAGTCCCGGCATGGACACAGGCTCCTATTGGTTGTCGGGTGCGACACGGCCCCAATATATAAGAAAAGGGCGGGAAGACAGATCCAGGGACACCTCCCGCCAAGGCGTGCTTTCGAGCGTATTACGCCCGCCCCTTCTCTGTCTTCCCCACCCAACTTCTGCCATGGAGAGGCACCCATAAATTCGGTCTCCCACGGCACAACCTGCATAAAGATGCACCCTCTGTGTATTTTGTCAATAAAAACGACCCTCCTCGCCCCGAAGAGTTGGGGAGCCTCTGCGCAAGTGGAGTGCGGAAGCTCCCTACTCCCCAGAGGGGTCGTAACGCTGGGACCATCTGATGAGGGTCTCCAGATGAGCTTGTTAGATCTCTTGGGCGATCTCCAGGATCCGGGAGCGAACAGCTTCCATCGTGTCGGCTTCCCTGAGAATGAGAAGGATGGTGTCGTCACCCCCGATGGTACCGAGAACCTCCGGCCATTCCTCCCAGTCGATCCCCAGGGCCACCGCCTGGGCCCCTCCTGTCATGGTCCGCACCACCAGGAGGTTCCCGATGCCCTCTGCTGACACGAAGAGGGTTGGAAGAAGGGTCTCCAAAGGGGGGCTATGCTCCCACTCCTCCGGCAAAGTGTAGTGCCCACCCCCATCGGCACCCGGCACCTTCACCAGGCGAAGATCCCGCAGGTCCCGGGAGAGGGTGGCCTGGGTGACACCAATGCCTTCCTTTTCCAGAAGGGATCTCAGTTCCATCTGGCTGGTCACCCGATGGGTCCGGATAAACTCCAGAATGGCACTCTGTCTATCCCTTTTGGATACCGATCGCCCGCCACCCAAGGCCTTCCTCCTCTCTCGGATCTTTACCGTCGACTGTCCGCCCGACGCGTACCACAGGAAAGGGGGACGGCCCGGCCGCCCCCCCTGCCGGAAGTTCCCGGCCTTTGCTGTAGACGACCCTCAGAACAAGTCGTATTTGATCCGGACCATGGCGAAGCGTCCAATCGTAGGAACGCCAACGAAGCTACGATAATCCGAATCGAGGAGATTGGTCACGACCATCTGAAGCTCAGCCGCCGTGTTGGGGATCTTGTACCCTAGGTTCACATCCACCAGCGTCGCGCCTTCAACGCATTTTTCGCCGAAGTACGCGCCGACGTTCTGCGTGACACATTCGGTGCCGGTATACCCAGCCGACTCTGCCGGGAACTCCGTCGTGAACCGAACCCGGGCTTCACCCGTGAAGCCTGTCTTCGCGTTGCGGTAGGCCAGCCCCATGGAGCCCTTGTCCATGGGAGCATTCAGGGCGATGGGGGCTCCCCGCTGGATCTGGAACCAATCCTCCGAGACATGGGAATAGCTTCCGCTCAGGGTGAACTTGTCGTCGATGTACCAGCTGAACCCCAGGTCGGCACCCCAGTAGTCCACGTCTCCCACATTCCGGTACGCCACGATGAGATCGGATTCCTGGGAGGCGACCCCATTGGAAGCCGCCACGCCCACGGGGATAGTGCCGATCCCGGTTGCCAGAGCCGTGATGGTTGCCGTGGTCTGGGCCAGTGCCTGGTCGTAGGTGAGACCCGCAGCCATGAGCTGCGGGATGAGGATGGGTGCCATCTGATCCTGGAGCATGGCGCCTACGTCGCCCCCGCGGAGAAGCAGGAGGGGGTTCTGGATCAGGAGGGGCGAGATGAAGTCGTCCTTCTTCGTATAGTAGACGTCCGCCGTGAGAGCGAACTTATTCCCCAGGAGCCCCTGCCAACCCGCTTCGAAGGTCTCCGTGTAGCTCTCCCTGATACCCGGAACATCCGGCACCTGGGTGGCAGCGTTCGAGACAGAGGTAGTATCCCCAGTAACGGCGCTGAGCATCAGGACCCCAATACCGCTGGGATCGAGGGACTCGAGCAGTGCCCTAGTCTGAGGGTCAATCATTCCCTGGGCAGCGAGAACTCCGACGGCCATGGGCCACATCACGTTGGGGCTAACCGGTAAGGTCTGACCCGGCATGAAGGGAGATCTCATACCCTGCAGGCTCCCATCGGAATTCAGGAAGGAGAACCCGTCTCTTCCGGTCCCGAAAGCCCTCACGGTAAAGCCCAAAGCCGCCAGACTCGCATTCGGCGCCAAACCGGCCGGGATGTCCAGGAAGAAGTTGAGGCTGGTGGGGGTCGAAAAAGCCCGATTGTAGGTGACCCGGAGGCTCTGCTTCTCGGTGGCCTTGAACACCAGGGCGGCACGGGGGGATAACACCTTCTCCGGCAGCATGGAGTGGTCGTCGATTCGCCCCGCAAGGACGAGATCCAGTCTTGGTGAGAGGGCCGTCTTGGACTGGAGGTACACCCCCCACTCGTTTAT
>JBDHMC010000161.1:0-5664 GCA_039656355.1 Gemmatimonadota bacterium
TTCGCTCGGCGGTCTCGCGGAGGTTCATCAGGAATCTGTCAGCACACAGGCCGCTCGGCTCTGCGGCACGGGGCCGGGCACCGCGCGAAGCGTGGTCTCTTCGTTGGGAGTTCTAGCCGTAGCGCACGGCTATGCCGTCGAACTCCCGCCTACCATATGGCCCCGTGGCGCATGTAACGCGGCTCGCCCCATTACGCGGGAAGGCCCCTAGTTGAGTCGGTTTCCCAACCCCATTCTCGATGCCTTTCTCTCCTCCGGGACCGTTTCGACGCTGCTTCGAGACCCTCCTGGGCCCGGGGAGACGTGCGCCCTCGGCGGGGCGGTGGGATCCAGCGGCGTCGGAGCGCTGGCCGCCCTTCACCAAGGTTTGGAGAACCGGGTACTCATTGCCCTGGCTCCCTCCCCCAAGGAGGCGGCCTCCATCGAAGCGGACCTGGAATCGCTTCTGGGTGAGGGCCTCTCCTTCCTCTACCCCCAGCGGGAATCCCTCCCGTACGAGACCGATGAGCCCCACCTGGAGGTCGGAGGACTTCGCATAGAGGCATTGGAGGCTCTCTTCAGCGGGCGGACACGGCTCCTGGTGACAACGACCAGGGCGGTGCAGGAGAGGGGGCCCGTCCCCTCTTCCCTCGCAGAGCTTCGGTTGACCCTGTCGATTGGGGAAGAACGGGGTTTCGTCACCCTTATCGAAGACTTGAAGGCACGGGGTTTCGAAGAGGTCCCCTTGGTTGAGGAGGTAGGGCAGTTCGCGGTCAGGGGTGGCATCGTGGACGTCTTCTCCTTCGGGTCTCCCGAGCCCTTTCGGGTAGAATTCTGGGGAGACGGAATCACATCGATCCGGACCTTCGACATCCTGGATCAGAAGTCCGTTCGGAAGCTCGACACTACTCATATCCTCCCGGTGGATTTCCGCGGGGAGGAGACCGGGAGCTCGGTGAACCGATCCCTTCTCGAGCTCCTCCCATCCGATGCCCTCTTTTTCCATTGGGACTCGGAGGATTGGGGCCGGGAGCTGGAAAGGACCTGGGCTCACGCCCAGGATATCCGACACGAACTCCTGACCAGCGGACAGAAGCCCGAGCCGGTGGAGAGGCTTTTCCTTCCCCCGGAAGAGGCGAAGGAGGCTTTGGAGGCTTTCCCCCGGGTCTGGGTCCAGGAAGGGCGTACCGGCGGATTGGACCTCGAGACTGAAAAGCCTCCGGCCATTGACCGAGACATGGACCTCTTGAAGGCCTTTCTGGTCGAGGGAGCCGCACGGGGCCATGAGACGGTGATCCTCTGTGACAACGACGGACAGGTCCAGCGGCTGGAGGAGATCCTGGGGGAGAAGAGAGTCCCTCCCGGAACCCGCCTTGGGACTGGAGCCTTGGCAGGTGGTTTCATCCTAAACTGTCCGACCTCACCCCTCCGTGTACTCACCGACCACGAGATCTTTCGGAGGTCCCGGCGGATTCGACGCGGCCGTCAGTTCCGGGGGGCCGCAGCCTTGGAGAGTTTGGCCCAACTTACCCCCGGAGACTTCGTGGTCCACATGGATCATGGAGTGGGGGTTTTCCGGGGCCTCGAGCAGCTGGAGGTGGCTGAGAAGGAGATGGAAGCCCTGGCCATCGAGTACGCCGGCGGTGAGATGCTCAGGGTCCCCGTCTACCGGGTGGACCTCATCGAACGATGGGTAGGGGATTCTGATGGAGCCTCTCCTCCCCAGGTCCATCGAATCGGAGGCCGAAAGTGGAAAACCCTGAAGGGAAAAACGGAGCAGTCCATTGAGAGAATGACCGTTGACCTTTTGGAGCTTTATGCCCGTCGTTCCACGGCCAGAGGCTTCGCCTTCTCTCCCGACACCCGTTGGCAGAGGGAGATGGAGTCTTCTTTTCTCTTCGAAGACACACCAGACCAGAGAAAGGTGGCTCTGGAGGTCAAAAGGGACATGGAAGGCGAAAGACCCATGGATCGGCTGGTCTGCGGGGACGTAGGGTATGGAAAGACAGAGGTGGCGGTTCGAGCTGCCTTCAAGGCGGTTCAGGACGGGAAGCAGGTGGCGGTGCTGGCGCCAACTACCATCCTGGTGGAACAACACCGGCGAACCTTCGAGGAGCGGCTCGCGGACTACCCGGTTCAAATCGGGGCTCTTAGCCGATTCCGAACCCCGAAAGAACAGCGGGAGCTTCTCCTCTCCCTCGCCCAGGGGCAAACGGACATCATCATAGGAACCCACCGCCTCCTCTCGGCAGATGTCCTTTTCAAGAGTCTGGGGCTACTTGTCGTGGACGAGGAACAGAGGTTCGGGGTCCGGCACAAGGAACGCTTCAAAGAGCTCCGGGCCTCGGTGGATGTCCTTACCCTCACGGCCACCCCCATCCCTCGGACCCTCCACCTTTCCCTCACCGGCGTTCGGGACCTGTCTCTCATCCAAACTCCTCCCCGGGACCGAATGCCTATCATCACGCACGTCCTCTCTTGGTCCGACCATATTCTTGGTGATGCCGTACATAGGGAGATGGATAGGGGGGGGCAGGTGTTCCTGGTCCACAATCGAGTGGAGACCATCCACACCGTCGCCGGCAGAATCCAGCGCCTCGAGCCGGAGGCCAAGGTGGGGGTAGCTCACGGCCAGATGCCTCCTCGGAAGCTCGACGAAATCATGCGGGACTTCGTGGGGGGAGATCTGGATATCCTTGTCTGCACCTCCATCATCGAAAACGGGCTGGACGTCTCAAACGCCAACACCCTCATCGTCGACGGTGCCGATCGTTTCGGCCTCGCCCAACTCTATCAGATCCGAGGCCGGGTGGGCCGATCCGATCGACGTGCCTATTGCTATCTCGTTGTTCCTGAAACAGTTACGGAAGAAGCCGAGAAACGTCTCAGAGTTTTGGAGCACTATACGGACCTGGGAAGCGGGTACTCCGTGGCCCTTCGGGACCTGGAGCTTCGGGGATCCGGAAACCTCTTGGGTGCGGACCAGTCCGGGTTCGCACATGCCGTAGGTCTGGACACGTATCTCCGACTGCTGCATAAGACCATCGATCGGCTCCAAAAAGGATCTGCTGAAGTGGTCTATCCAGAGCCGGATGTCACTCTGTCCGCTTCCGCTTTTCTCCCGGACTCCTACATTTCGGATTCTGGCCAGAAGCTTCACCTCTACCGGCGGCTCTCCAAGATCCGGAACCCTGGGGAGGTGGAGGAGTTGCGACGGGAGCTCATCGATCGGTTCGGTCCTATTCCAGCTGAAGCCGAGGCTCTCCTCGACGGATCGACTCTCCGTCTTCTCGCACGAGGCCTAGGGGTGGATCGCATCATGTTGAAGGGCCGGGAGGGACGTGTCAGCTTCCTCCAAGGTGTCGTACCGGCCTTGGCCCAGTTGGACAAGCCGTTCCAGGATCGCCAGGTCGAGGTAGAGGTGAAGCGATTGGATCCTCTCTCCCTCGTTCTAAGTCAGGTAGGGGCACACCCGCTTGCCGCCACGTTAAAAGAGGCCTTCGCCGTCTTGAGCCGAGATTTAACGTGAGAGAAATGAGACCGAACGGAAAATCGACATGCTGGAAGCCAACGCTCCCATCATTCCCTGGATCCAATTCATATGAAGGACCCAAGAGGGTGCGCGTCCGAAGGAGACGAGACTTGATGAAAACGTGGAAAGTGTTGATTCCAACACTGGTACTGGGTCTGGGTGCTTGCGAGAGCTCGGGGAGACCATCAGGAGCGGACGTGGTGGCGCAGGCCGCGGGGTTTGAGTTCACTGCGCAAGCCGCAGCCGAGATCCTCGCCCCCCAGCCCCAGCTCCCCAGTCAATTAGAGGTGGTGGAAGCCCTCGCAGACCTTTGGGTCCAGTACTACCTCCTGGCTAGGGCGGCCGCGCAGGACACCACCCTCCTGAACATCGACCTTCGTCCCTTGATCCAGCGCCAGATCGAGGGCGAATTGGTGTTCCAACTTCGGGAACGGGTGATCCAGGTCGATACGATCCTTTCGGATGATGAGCTCCGAAGGCGGTATGAAGCCGAACTCCCGGGTGGCCGAATCAGGGCTAGACACATCCTCCTCCAATTCCCGGAAGGGGCCTCGGGGGCCCAGGTGGACAGCGTCCGTGCCCTGGCCAGTTCTCTCCGTTCCCGACTCCTTGGCGGAGAGGACTTCGAGGAATTGGCTCGCCTCCTCAGTCAGGACACGCAAACCGGGGCGAACGGAGGAGACCTCGGATCGTTCGGGAAGGGCGAGATGTTTCCACCCTTCGAAACTGCCGCCTTCGCCCTGGAAGTGGGGGAGATCAGTGACGTGGTTGAAACCACTCTCGGTCTTCATGTGATCCGAGTGGACGAGCGTATCGTCCCGCCCTTCGAGGAGGCGGAGGACCAATTCAGGGCTCAGCTCCAGGCCCGCCTCGTGATGGAAGCGGAGTCCACGTACGTCGCTGACCTCGTTGAGTCGGCAGGTCTGGAGGCGGATCCCGAGAGCTTCGAAACGGTAAGGCAGGTGGCCGAGACTCCAGGAATGGAACTGACTCCACGGGCTCTGGGCCGCACCTTGGTTCGGTACGACGGTGGGTCCCTGACCCTGGGTGAATTCAGGGCCTGGCTGCTGACCAGCCCGACAACCGTTCCCGCCGAACTCCTGGCTGCTCCAGACGAGCAGATCGACAACCTCCTTCAGAGCCTCACGCGGAGTGAGCTCCTGGTCAACCAGGCCATCGTGGAGGGGATTGAAGTCCCCATCGCCCAGCAAGACTCCATGGCCATGGGAATCCTCACCGGGGTCAAAGGAATCGCTCAACAACTTGGGTTCTTCCAGTTGGCACCCGAGGAAGGTGAGGATCTTGAGGCTGCAGCGGACCGAGTGGTTCGGGAAATCCTGGTCCAAATTGTTCAAGGGCGTCAGGACGTATTCCCCCTTCAGACCGTGGATTTCGCCCTCAAGGAGCAGTACGGAGCGCAGATCTTCCCACCCGGTATTGCCAGGACGGTGGAGATCATCAACGAGATCAGGACCCAGATCCCGGCACCGGCCACACCGGCTCTTCCCATTGCCCCTGTAGACACTACCACCCCGGACACGGCGGGGGTGCAGGGGTGATCTCGGAACCCGGTGCCAGTCCTTGGGTTAGAGACATACGGGTCGGGGGGGAATATTCCCCTCGGCCTCTTGTCTACCTGAGGGGGATTACCCCATCCGGTCATCGTCCATCTGGAGGTCCAAAGGTGTGTAGATCCATCCCGATTTTAGGGAAGTCTCTCCTCCTGACCCTGGGGCTCCTCTTTGCGGGGATGTACCTGGTGCCGCCAGACCTCCAGGCCCAGGACCAAACCCTCGTCGACCGCATTGCAGCGGTGGTAGGCGACTCGGTCATCGTTCTTTCCCAGCTAGAGGAGCGGACCTTCGCGCTCCAATCCCAAGGTGTTGAAATCCCGGCCAGGGGTTCGGATGAATGGGTGGGACTCCAGCGGGACCTCCTGGATCAGATGATCGGGGAGTTACTCATCGTTCAGGCAGCCCTCCAGGACACTACTATCGTGGTTGATGACCTCGAGGTGGAGGACCTGGTTTCCGAAGAGATCGATGATCAGACCACGGCCTACGGTGGCCAGCAGGCGTTCCAGCAAGGTCTGGCACAACAGGGGCTCACACTCTCGACCTATAGGGAGTTCCTCCGGGGCCAGATCCGTCAGC
>JBDHMC010000162.1:0-5660 GCA_039656355.1 Gemmatimonadota bacterium
TCTCGGCGCTGCGCGCCATGCCTGGCGCACAAAGAAAAAGGGACCCGAACGGATTCGAATCCCTATGGGTCGGTCGAGGGAAGTGTTGTCACTCTTCTTCGACGTACCGCCCCTCCTTGAGAAGCTCCTGGAGCCTGACCTCCCTCTCGGGGAGGACCGTCCGAGCGATGAGACTCGCAAACCGAATACGGTCGTCCTCAGAAACCTTATCCAACACGCCAATGGGCGCTCCGTACCGTAGGAGAATTCGCTTGGCATCCACCGCCACTGAATCGTTCACTGAACCCCCGTTTCCTTCGCCGAATGGACCAAGAGGCGAAATCATATAATCTTAGCTCAATTGGATCGGTTTTCAATCGTGCTTCTGCGTCTGAACGTGGCGCACCCTCTTTCCGGGGAGAGGAACCGGGACCGATGAGGTCAAAACTTTTCAGCTACTTCCTATGGGTCCTCCTTCCAGTGGCCACCGCCTTCGGTCTAAGCCAAACCCTGATTCAACGGACCTATCAGCTCAGGAATCTGGAGTCCGGAGAGCGCTTCGGGCATCTGACGGCAGTCTTTTTTCTGGATCAGATGAGTGCCAGAGCCACCGAATTATCCTTGGACGCCCCGATCCTTTCCGATCCCGACCGTTCTTCCTCCGTCATCCAGGCAGCCCTGAGGGGAGACACGGTCGCCGGCCTGGGGACTAATTCCGGGGAACTGACTCTATCCGTGGCTCTGGCCGAAGAGGTAGAAGGCTCGCCGGAAGACTCGCCGGAAGACTCGCCGGAGGTTCAGATCCGCGCCACCACGCAACCCTTTCCTCCCCAGTTCCTCACGCGCCTCCATGGTAGTGTGGGGTACCCAGGAGCCCTCTATCTACGAGGCCAGCGAGTGGCCGAAGAGCCCCCGGGTTTCGGCCCGGAGGCTCTGCCGGATGGAGATTCGAACCTCACTGCAGGGAGCCCCAACACCCTACCGACGGCCTCTGGGGTCGGCGTGCTCGTCCCACTGGGCGACGCTCTGCCCTCCGCCGCACCCATTCAGCTCCTGATTGCTCCCTCCCTCCCCGCCCTCTATCTGCCCCCGTTCTGGCGAGGACCGGGAGCTCTCCTCCTGGGAGTTGGCCTGGGCGTGTTCGCCCTTCTGATGCTCTTGCGAGAGCGGGAGACCAAAGAACCCTCCCGGACCAATCTCCTTTCCCTGGTGGCCTACGTGGCTCCCGTGGGAACACTGTGGCTCGGCCTCCTGGGTCAGGGAGAAAAGGTTGACCTGAATAGCGGGGACTTCAGCCGGGGAGAGATGGTCCGAATCATGGCCATGCTGAGGGAGGGAGGTGAAGAGCTGGGCTATGAGGTCATCGCTCAGGCCACCGGTTTCGGAGTCACCCGCATCCTGAACGAGGACGTAGAATCCACCCTGGATGAGGGTCCTCTGCTCAGCGAGGTCCGGGAGCTCCCCCTTCCCCCATCCTCCCTCCCTACGACGGGAGTGGTGAGTGAAGAGCTGGCGTCCTTCGCTTTCGCGACCGTGCGGGAGGCGCCGGGGCAGCGCCTTATTCTGACACGGCCCTCCAATGAAGAACCCCTCCGAAGGGTCCGGCTCCTTTTGGCCGGTCTGGGAGGGGCGGCGAGCCTTCTTGGGATGATGTTTCTTTTCCGTGGGCGATCCCGACCCTAGTTCATTTCCCCCTCTTCAGGGCCCGGAAGGTAGGCGGCAAGAGAGAATCGGGGGACACGTGCCCTGAAGCGGGATCCGTCCGCACGTTCGAAGGTATAATGCCCCTCCATATACCCGGCAGGAGACTCCAGTATGCAGTAACTCTTATACTCGTGGGCTCCCCCGGGACCCAATAGCGGCTGCTGCCCCACCACACCCTCCCCATTGACCTCCGAGTCCTCTCCTCCCGCATCGTGGATCTTCCAATGGCGGAAGAGGAGCCGGGCCGATTCATCCCCCTGGTTCTGCATCTCCACGTGGTACGTGAACACGAATCGCCCCTCGTCGAGAGAAGAGTCGGCAAGGGAGAATCTCGGCCGGACCCGGATGAGGATGCCGTCAGTGAGTTCTTGGTAAATCATTCCTTCATCTGCTTTGAAGACACGGAGCATGGGCTTCAGTCAGCCTCAGGGGCGAACAAACACCCCGAAGGATCTTCGGGTACGCACCCCGAAGGGTTTTGCCGAAACGAAACTGTCAGATCATCTTATTCTTGACTACCCCAGAGACCCGTGGGGGATGCACCCGAATCACCGGCGCGCAAGGAGTGCCCTGAAATGGCCGACGAGACCTCCGGTCTCTCCCGTTCTGTGGAAGACTACCTGAAGGTCATCTACTCTCTCTGCGAGCCTGGGGAGGTGGCCTCCACTTCGTCCATTGCCGAGACCCTCGAGGTCCAACCGGCTTCGGTAACAGGGATGGTCAAACGCCTGGCGGAAGCGGGCTACCTGGAACACGTACCCTACCGTGGCGTTCAGCTCACCGAAGCCGGAACGCGGACTGCCCTCCGCATCCTCCGACGCCACAGGATCCTGGAGACCTACCTCACCGAACGTCTGGGATATCGGTGGGAAGACGTTCACCAGGAGGCCGAGCAGCTGGAGCACGCCGCATCCGATGAACTCATTGAGCGAATGGCCACCGCTTTGGAGAATCCCAGCTACGACCCTCACGGTGCACCAATCCCCACCTCCTCCGGTGAGATCGAAGCCACTGATTCCTACACCCTGGCCGAACTCGCACCGGGAGAAGAGGCCCAAGTCCGGGCCGTACGCGACGACGACAGCGCCGGCCTCCTGGCAGTGGAGGCCGCAGGACTTCTTCCCGGCACCCGTGTCCGAGTCATGAGTCGCACCGGGACTCCGCCCATCCTCAAGGTAGAGATTAGGGGCACAACCCCCTCAGTTCTGGAGGTCGCCCTTAGGGTGGCTCGGCGAGTCTACGTCGTCACGCCTTCCCCCGAGGCGGATTGGTAGGGAGGGGGATGAACGACCGGATCATCCTGGGAGTCGCCGGCGGAAGCGGTTCGGGGAAGACCACCGTCGTGGAGGGAAGCCGGGCGTTTGCCGACATCATCATCCCGGAGGGAGGCCGTAACCAGGTGGCCATCGACCTCCTGGTCTCACGGTTGAGATTGGTGGGGGGCTAGGGCGTGATCAACGCCTTGGTCACCCGAAGAGCCTCAACGTCTGCCAGCGCCTCGTTGGCTTCCTCCAGAGAATACGTTTTCCCAACGATGTTCTGGAGGGGGAGAGCTTTGGTATGCCGGGCTAGGAGGGTCAGGGCCCGAGTGAGGTGATGGAAACCGGTACCCCACTGCCCCAGGACCTCAGCATGTTTCCTGTTGATATCCAGGTGGGGATTCACCGGAACCGATCCCACGTCGGAGTAATGCCCGACAATGACGTACTTGCCCCCGTCTCGCATCAGATCGAGCCCCTCGGGGATGGCGCTGGGATGCCCCGCTGCCTCGATGACCAGGTCCACACCCCTGCCACCCGTAAGAGCCAAGATCCTCTCCTTCCGCTCCTCCGGAGTCGTCTCATTCAACTCGAAGGTCTCGTCCACTCCGAAGCTCCGACCCAGCCTCAGCCGACTTTCCGGGGCACCGATCATAAAGACTGCCGAAGCTCCACCGAGTCCGGCGAAAGCCGCCGCCGAAAGGCCAACCGGTCCAGCGCCCTGCACCAGGACGGTATCCCCCAGCTGCATCTGGCTCCGTTCCATAGCGGCGAAGCCGGTGAAAAGGCCACACCCACCACCGATGACCTGATCAGCCGTCACGCCTTCGGGAATCCGAAAAACCTTCACGCCGGGTTTCAGGTAAATCTTCTCAGCCCACCCCCCAAGAAGACCTTCACTCGCCGAATAGGTGATGCCGTAGACTTTCCGGCTGGAGCAACGGTTGGGCTGCCGAGCCACCAGGCAGTGGTAGCAGGACCAGCAGGTCTCGTGAACATCATAAAAGGTGACCACATCCCCAGGGCTCAGAGGATTGCCAAGGGCGTCTGCCTTCACCCCAGGAGCCTCCAGGACCCGGCCCACGCTCACGTGGCCGGGAATGATGGGGTAGGGGACGCCGGAGAGCTGCCCGTGGAGGAGGTGGACGTCCGTGCCGCAGACTTCGCTGGCTACGGTCTCGAGAAGGACGGACCCCGGCTCAAGAACCGGATCGTCGAGCTCCCACATCTCCACCGGAGCATGGGGAGCCACCATAACTGCCGCTTTTACGCTCATGGCCGAAACTTAGGCGGCTGATACGGCCAGGGCTACCTCTCCGTCAGGGCCTCTGGCTCGGGAGACAATTGGGGAGTCCGGCCCCTGGGAAATAGATGGGATCACTTCCTCTCACCACGATGGTACGGCGGACCACCGATCCCAAAACACCCACTCCAGGACCCCGAAGTGAGGAGACTCGGACGAGCCCGGACGGATTGAAGTTCCCGCCCCGGACCCAGTTCACGTAGTTCTGATCCACAGCCGCGATGACCACACTGGCCACGGCCCCCCTGGGGAGTCCCTCCTGGAGAGCCACGGCGACCTCCTGCTCGAGGTCGAAACGGTCGAATACGCCGAACTCCCTGGGGAAAACGATGGTGGTATCGGAATCTGAGACGGCCAACCCGAGGAGGGCTACCGAATCTGTCTCCACCGTGATCCCCTCCGCGGCCAGGGCGCTCTTCAGGTCCTTGATCTCGGTTTCGGCCGCGTAGGCCCATACCCCCGGGGATCGAGCCCAGACGAACTCCAGATTATTCCCTGGAGGGAGGGCACATTCGTTCCTCGCCACGGGTTCCAATAGGTCGATTGCATCGGGGATCCTGGTGCCGCCTCGCAGAACCTGATCGTCCCCGAGGAGGATCTCGAGCTCCACCCGAGTCCCGGGTTCGAAGAAC
Source organism: Gemmatimonadota bacterium (assembly GCA_039656355.1). GTDB lineage: Bacteria > Gemmatimonadota > Gemmatimonadetes > Longimicrobiales > Gaopeijiaceae > JABDNZ01. The sequence goes on from JBDHMC010000162.1 coordinate 4,878, forward strand.
CCCTCGGGGTTGAAATCCATGGAGTAGCACACACCCTCCACTTCCTCCTCCAACCCAGGGCGGAGACAGCGGGAGAGGGGCCCAGGGAATAGATGGACTTCCACCCCATCCTCCCGGATGAGGGTCACACCCAAGTTCGAGAGATCCCTCAGAGACCTGTCGCCCAGGGTCCAATGCAGGAAGGCTGAGACCTGATCCCCTCCGTCACCCACCATGATGTAAGCCTCCACCACCGGAAGGTCCTCTGGGAGTGCCAGAGTCACTTCATCCAGCTCACAACCTGAGAGACCCATGGCGAGCCCCAGAAAAAGCAGAGGCCCGAGGGCCGATCTACGACCAATCATCCACATCAGAACGACACCTCCAGCCCAAGGGAGGGCAAGAAGGGAAACATGGATATCCCCGTCCGAACCGGGGGATCGTTCTGGTATTCATAGAAATAGAAGAGGACATTTTTCCGGTTGTAGACGTTCAGAATGCTGACATAGGGGGTCATCCGCCCCCAGTCTCGCTCCAGGTTCCAGCGCAGACTCAGGTCCAATCGATGCCGAGCCGGATAACGGGAAGCGTTTCGATCGCTGAGGACCACCCCATAGAGTTCATCCCCCCCCACCCCGTCCTCATTGGGATCCACGTCCCAGTCCAAGCCAAAGCCAGGGATGAGCCTGGGTGAGAGGTACCGGTAGGTTCCTAGGGGCTGGGTGAAGGGAAGCCCCGTCCCAAAATTCCATCGAAGCCCAGCCTCCAGACCCCGTCCCAGGTCCCGGGAGAGCACCAAGTCGA
>JBDHMC010000163.1:0-5627 GCA_039656355.1 Gemmatimonadota bacterium
CGACGTATCCTGTCCGCGGCCGGGTCCCCGTTTCGGGGGTAGGGTCCGAAGCTTGGACCCCGGTCTGGCCAGGCCTTTGACGGGGGCCACAAATCCGTGTCACTCTCTGGTTGATGCCTGTCCTCTCGATGGGACACTTCTCGTCTAGATCAGCTGAGAACCCCTGAAAACAAAAGAAATCTTGTTCGGCATGAGACATGCCTAAAGGATAGTTGGATACTGTCCTCACCCGGAGGAAACGATGAAATACGCCAAATTCGGGCTCCTTCTTCTGCCCATCATCCTTGGCCTCGCCGCCTGTGACAATAACGATCTCATTTATTACGACGACGAGTATGCCGCGCCCCCTGAGAACCTCGCCGCCTGGTATTACAACCAAGCCGTCTACATTACCTGGGAGTTGGCACCCGGCTGGGATGATGACTCTTTCAGGGTTTATGCGAAGCGGGTCTCGGATGCCAACCATTTCTTCATCGCCGAGGTGACGAACTGTTCAGGAGGGCTCTGCTCTTACACGGATGTGAACATCCTCCCGGACATCACCTACGAATACTACGTGGCCTCGGTGAGCCCAAGCGGGTTGGAGAACCCCTCGGAGTGGTCGGTTGAAGTCTATGTGCCTATCGCTGATCCGCCTCCCGACCCCGGCATGGTGGAGGTCGTGGCCTTGGACAACGCCAACTATCTCCGGTGGAGCAATAATGCCCGGAATGACTCGGATTTCTCCTTCTATCGGGTGTACCTGATGGGCAACGGTGGAGACAATTTCATTCTCGGGGAGACGGACTCGGAGGGATTCTTGGATCTCCTGGCCGTAAACGGTGACAGCTATAGCTATTTCATCTCGTCGGTGGACGACCAGGGGCATGAAAGTTTCGGGAGCGAGACGGCGACTGGGACGCCACGGCCGGACTACCATGGTGAGTGGATTTATGCCTATGAGGATGTCCCGACCCAGGCAGGTTTCAGGTTTTCCCAGGACGAGTTGACGTACCCCATCCTGGATGGTAATGCCCCCACCCGGCATTTCAGAGTTGAAGTGGATGCCGGCGGCTGGTGGCTGGTGCCCGGGCCGGGGACAGAGGTCTACGACGGTTTTTTCGAGACTACGGCCTTGAAGTGCGGCGTGGATTCCGACTCGGATTGTGTGGCTCTGGACCAGGCTCCGCTAGCTGGGTACACCAATCTCGATATGCCGCTCTACCCACAAACCACCTATGTGCTCCGGGTGGTCGGGGATGATGGGCTGACCCACTACGGTGTGATCAGGGTCACGCTCTTAGGGTTCGACCAGGATGACGCCTCGATCATGATCTTCGACTGGGCTTATCAGCTTCAGGCCGGGAACCCGAATCTAGCCCCGAGAAAAGCCGTGGGAAGGTAGGGCTGGATCGGGATTCGGACCCCAAACGAAGGAGTCCGAGGCCCACTCAACCCCCGGTCTCGACCATCCATCGAGGCCGGGGGTTTCGCATTCCCTAAAAGGGGGGTTCGCTTGTGTAGGTTCCGACCCAGGTTTATCTTGCGGCACTTGGGTTTTTTGCACTCGAGCGGACGTCCATCCTTGGTCCAAGGGTCTGGACGTTCTTCATTTCTCCCGCCTCTCCTCGGACTCCACCCGAGTTGTTCGGTCGGGTTCGGGTTGGAGCGACCGCCATTTCCGGTGCGTAAGCCATGAAAGTCGAAGAGCTAAAAGAGAAGGCCCGTCGCCATGAGTTGAAGGAAGAGTGGCAGAAGGCCTTCGATCTCTACAGATCGGCACTCCGGATCCAAGACGAGGATGATCCGCCTGATATCACTCTTTTCAATCGGCTTGGAGATATCCAAACCCGCCTTGGGCAAATCAATGGCGCGGTGGAGCAGTACGAGAAGGCCATCGACCTGTATTTGGAGGCAGAACTACCCAACAATGCTATCGCCATCTGCAAGAAAGTCCTGAGAAACCTCCCCGAGGGGAACATCTTCTTCCTTCGTATGGGACAGATCAGGGCCGGGCAGGGATTCCTAACCGATGCCCGTCAGAACTTCCTCACGTATGCAGAGCAACAGACCGCCCAGGGGGACAACAAGAGCGCTCTGAACGCTCTCATCGAGTTCGTAGAGCTCTCGCCGGAGGATGTTGAGATACGACAGAGTCTGGCCTCTCAACTCGAATCCCATGGCCGGACGGAAGAGGCCATCCAGCAATACACGGAAGTGTATCGCCAATCGATATTGATCGATGAGGATGAGGAGGCGAGTAGGGTTTCGGAAAAGCTGGAAGAGTTGGCTCCCGATCTGGTCCTTCCCGAAGCTGAATCCATCCGAGCAGAGGTTGCCGCTTCCGATTCAGATGAGATGGTGCTGGAGACCACAAGCCTGGTCAGCCTCGATCTGGACGATTGGGGAGAGGATGGGAGCACCGGCATCGAGGGCATCGAGGGCGTTGAGGCGGAGTTGGGGGGACCAGAAGTAGGTGGTGGGACAGGAGAAGCCGAGGAATTCGAGGCTGAAGAGGAGACCGTCGCATCAGACCCAGGGCCCGGTGAGATGGAGACGGACGAGCCTGGTCCCCCCTCGGACGACGAGGAAGAGGCTGATGGTCTTCCTACCTTCGAGTTCGAGCCAGAGCACGCCGTGGAAGATGCCGAGGTAGTTCCCAGCTTCGGCTTCGGGGAAGACGAGGATGCCGGGGTCGAGGATGCCGGGGTCGAGGGCGCCGGGGTCGAGGGCGCCGGGGTCGAGGGCGCCGATGTCGAGGGTGACGATATCGAAGCTTACCCACTTGAGGCTGACGATGACCCCCTCCCTCTCATCGGATTCGAAGATGAGGTGGGCGAGGAGGATCATGAAGAGGCCCCGCGCCAGGCCGGCTTCGATCAAGTAGATGAGGTTGAGTCGGAAGAGGAGGACGCTCTGCCCCTATTGGGGATGGAGGACGAAGATGAGGTGAAGGCAGAGCCAGTTGATGATCATCCCATCGAGGCTGCTCACGAGGACGCAGCCTTCGAGGCGGCGCGAGCCGATCAGGAAGAGCTGGAGGGTCCTGACCTCGAGACGGTGGAACTCGAAGCCGCCGTGGCACCCGGTAGCCATCAGGAGGCCGCCGACCAGGGGGATATGGGTCTGGCCATCGAACGGGTCCAGGCCCTGATCGAGGTCGAGCCAGACAATGTGGAGGTCCATCAGCGGCTGGTGGAATACGCCTTCCGGACGAATGATCAGGAGGTTTTGGCTTCAGCCTATATGGAGCTGGCCGGTTGCCTGGCGCGAACCGGGGCGCCCATCAAAGCGGATGCCGTGTACCAACAGGTCCTCTCTCTCTCTCCTGGGCATGAGGGCGCGGCTGCGGGCATCCAAGGGTTGGGGGATGTGCCCGGTGCCAGGCCTCCTGCCCAAGTGGCGTCCTCTGAGGAGTACGTCGATTTAGGGTCGATGGTCCTCGGTGATGAGGCGGAGCAGACCACGCGTTGGCAGGTCGCCGCCGAGGCCCCATCGGGCGACGATGAGGCCGACTTCGCCAAGATGCTGGGACAGTTCAAGGATAAGGTCTCCGAGCATGTGGCCGCAGATGACGTGTCGGCCCATCACGACTTGGGTACAGCCTATATGGAAATGGGCCTTTTCGAAGAAGCCGTGGGCGAGTTCCAGATGGCACTCAGGGCCTCACCCGGTCACCTCCCCACTCATGAGGTGATGGGGCGGTGTTGGACGGAAATGGGCAAACCTGACATGGCCGTCCGAGCCCTGAATCGGGCCCTGAGAGTGCCTTTTGAGGTTGAGGACGAGCTCATCGGGATCTACTACCTTATGGGACGGGCCGAAGAAGACCTGGGGAACAACGCCCAGGCGTTGGAGTTCTATGAAAAAGTGTTTTCCCTGGATATCAATTTCGAGGACGTAACCGAGCGGCTCCGGGCCCTTCGGTAAGGGATTCGGACACTCCCGTGAAATGACGAGCCCCAGTCCACTTGTGAGAAAAGCCCCCCCAGGCCTGGCCCAGATTCAAGCCCCGGTTCGAGAGAGGTTGGATCTGATCCTCGAGGAGATCCGCCGGATTGTCGTGGCGGACTTCGATACGATCGAGGACGTGAACGACTACCTCCTCCTTCTCCCGGGAAAACTCTTCCGGCCCACCCTCGTCCTCCTGTCCAACCAAGTCGGCGGCTCCCCCCACCCTGACGCTATCACCTTCGGAGCCGTAGTGGAGCTGGTTCACTTGGCCACTCTCGTGCATGACGACGCGGTGGACAACTCGGTACTTCGGAGAGGTCAGCCCACGGTCAACGCCATCTGGACCCACCAGATCGCTATCATCATGGGGGACTACCTATATAGCCGAGCCGTCACCGAGTTGGCGCGAGTAGGGTCTTTGGAAGCCATCAGGACCCTTGGGGATGCGGCAAACGTCATGAGTGTGGGAGAGATGAGGCAGCTTACGGCTTACGATCGTTTGGACTTCTCGGAGGACGACTACTATCGTCTCATCGCTGCCAAAACCGCCTCCCTCATGGGTGCTGCCTGTGACATGGGGGCCCTGGTCGGGGTAGAGGAATACCGGGAGCCGCTCCGCCGATTCGGAGATAACCTGGGGATGGCATTTCAGGTGGCCGATGACATCCTGGACTACGTGGGATCGGCTGAGGAGACGGGGAAGCCGGCTGGGCAGGACCTGAGAGAACGGAAGGTCACACTTCCGCTCATTGGAGCCTTAAAAAAGGCGTCACCGGGGGCGGAAGAAGAGGTCCGGAAGTTCTTCAATGGGCTTGACCCGGCAGAGGAGGATATTCTCCGAATCGTCGGGTTGGTAAGGGAACACGGAGGTGTCGACTATGCCAAGAAGCAGGCTCTGAGGTTCGCAGAGGGAGCGGAGGAAGCTTTGGCGGGGCTGCCCACCGGGGCTGCCGTCGATGCCCTCCGGGACTCAATCACCTACGTCGTGGATCGGAATCGTTGAGTGTCCCCAGACCGTGAATTGATCGGCGACAATCGGCGCCGGAACGCGCAGCGCCTTGCCTGGACCCTGATCTTGGGGCTGTTTCTGGGCGGACTGTTTACAAAGCTGTCAGAGCTCTTTTTACCGGAGAGCGCGGCCCGGGACTTCCTCACCACTTCTGTGAAAGCGGCCGTAGGCCCCTTTTCAGTTGATCTCGTGGCTGTGGCTCTCACCGTCGGGCCCTTGGTGGTGACGCTGAACGTCCTCACGCTGGTGGGCGTCGGTATCGTCGCCTTCGTAGCCCGGTCATGGATCTAACCTGAAGCCTCGGGTCCAGTTAGTTTAGGGAAACCTGGGATAAACCCCGACAATGTTTTGCGCTCAGAAGACGATTCGCTGGCGCACTGGGATCAGGAGGAGAGAAAATGCCATTAGGTGGCCTAGGCGTGGGCGAACTCGTTCTGATATTTTTGGTCGTCCTTCTTCTATTTGGCGCAAAACGGCTCCCCGAGATCGGTTCGGCGCTGGGGAAGGGGATTCGGGAGTTCAAGGGTTCGGTTAGAGAGATAGAAGGGGAACTGAAGGCCCCGTTGGAGGACATTAAAACTGTCCCACCAAAAACCACCGCTAATCAGGACCAGGATGGGCCGAGACGACTCACGGTGACCGATGGGGAGAAGGCCGACTGAAAGACTCCCCCGTCACTGAGTGA
>JBDHMC010000164.1:0-8256 GCA_039656355.1 Gemmatimonadota bacterium
CTCTTGCGACGTGTTGCTCCAGAACCTCTCGGCCCGTCACGGGCTTGTCTCCCTGAAGAATCCCGCATTCTTGGCTTCGTAGTTCTTTTCCAGAGACCCGTAGTAGTCGAGTGGCAACTCCCCTTCAACCACTCGCCTGTCTTCGAGCCTCACTGTGACGAACTTGTGCCAATTCGGAGGATCCATCTCCGGGTAGTCCGATCTCTCGAATAGCAGGTACCGCGCAGAGGCTTCCCGGGCCAGGCAAGCATGGATCACGAGTTCGGCGTTGGTGAGAATGTTCAGTACTTCCAAGGTTCGTGTGAGCTCGAGGGGGTTCCGAGGGCGCAGGTGGAGCACCTCGTGTCGTCCCATCTCCCGCAATTTCGCCAGGCCGGGAGCCAACACCTCGGCGCTCTTCTTCGCTCCACAGTGATCCTGCATGATGCTGGCGATAGTGGCGTTGACCTCCTTCCACTCAACGCCCCCAAAGCCATCCACGAGAGAGCGGATCCGGGCCCGTTCGGCACTGACCTGCCCATCATCCACCCCCGCTTCGTGAGCCGATTTCGAATATGCGGCGGCATGCCTGCCGGCGTAGTGCCCCGTGGTCGCTGCGTGGCCATGGCAGTTCGATGCGAACAGCTGGTCGCCAGCAGCATAAAGCCCCTCCAGGTTCGTCCTGAGACTCCAATCGTTCACGAGGCCCCCTGGATAGCCAAAGAGCTGGCGTTCCTGGGGAAGGAAGGCCGCAGACCTCCATCCCTCGCCATAGCTCTGGAGTAAATCCTTGTCGGGATCGAATCCGGCCGCACAGTAGTTGTGAAGGATGGGGATCTGTGTCTTTCCCTCCTCTCCCACCATCAAACCCCAGATGGCGCGGCGCTCGAGGTCAGGCATGGAGGGCAGATCGGCGTAGAAGGGCAGCTTGTAACCCTGCTCCAGTAGCTCTTCAACAGGGAGGATGTCCGGTCCCTGGTACTCATACTGGGGAATGTCCGGCTCGCACCCGCCTTTCAGGAATAGCCTTTGCCCCGGCGCCGGACGATACCGCTGGGAGACATCGGTCAGGACGTTTCCGTCTCTGTCCGCCCAGGGGATTTCCCGACCCCCGGCATCGACCATGGAACAGGCATACCAGGTATTGTGCGTGTTGCCGGTACCGTACGGTCGGAAGCTTCTGGTGCCGGACCATTCGGCCCCCACCGATTTTTCCATCATGGTGAACTCGGCTCCGGCCTTCCACGCCATGGAGTGACCATCACCGCAGCACTGAGGTGGTCGAAACTCGGACACCCCCGGGAGTTCAGGGGAGAACAGCCAGAGCCGAGACGGCCGAGACATGCAGAGAACGGTGGCTTTGGCATGAACGGTGAGGAATTTTCCCGTGCGTGTGTGAACTCCCGTTGCCCCCACGATCCTTGAACCCTGGCGTCCCCCTTCAGACAGAAGGCTGGTTGCCATGGTCCGATCCACGATCCGCACCCCCAGGCTCTTGCAGGCCCCGTAGAGCGCCCTCTTGAAGGTGGTTCCCCAAACGCGGAGAGTGAATCGATTTTGATAGTCGTAGGCGAACAACAGTTTGGTGTGTTCGTCTCGGAACTCGGCTCCCCTGAATTCGTCCTGGGTGTCCCTGATCTTGCCGCCCATGGCCTCCAGGTCCAGAAGCCTGTCCCATCCTTCCCGACACTCGATGTAGTGGGAGATCCCGTTGCAATATCCCCCGTGGCTTTGGACGAGAGCATCAGTGAGCTCTTCGGGGGTGACTCTGGAACAGGGATTCGTGGCGGCGGATTCCCAGTGATCACACCCTGATCCCCCGGCGCCACTGCTGATGGTGGCTCCCTTCTCGACGAGGACCACTTCGGCACCTTGCCTAGCTGCTCCGATCGCTGCCCAGCAGCCCGCAATCCCCCCTCCGAGCACCAGGACTTCCGTGGAGAGGGTGCTGGTTTGGTCCCATTCGATGGGGTAAGGCCAATCCGTGGACGAGCGCCGAGCGTTCACCTGTCAGGCCGGTTTCTGCTGTGAGTGAGTGTGGAGACTCACCACCACGAATACGATTGTTGATGCCGTATACGCCAGGAGCAGGCCCAGATCAATGTTGAATAGCCCTTGGATTCGACCCGGGACCCCGGCCAGAAAAGAGACCACACCGATGACCCCCCCCACCAACATGGCCGCGATGGCCCCTTTTGCGGTGGCTTTTGGAAAGAGCACGCCGCCCAGGAGGGGCACGAGCATGCTGCCCATGTAGGGGTAGTTGAAGATGATAATGGTATCCAAGATGCCCCCCGCCCTGCTGGCAATCAGGATGCCAGCGATGGCTGAAATGGCGATCACCGCTCTGGAAAGGGCCTTGGTGTGCTTCAGGTCATCGAGGTTCACCTCGGGGTTAAACACCTTGTTGTACAGATCTCTTGTGAAGCAACCGGAAAGTGATATCAGGAGACAGTTGGAGCTTGACATCACGGCGGCGAGAAGTGCAGACACGACGAGGCCGGCTGCAACAGGGTGGAGGAGCGATTCAATGACAAAGGGCAGGATTTCTTGATGGCCTATTTCCGGGTACAAACCCCGGCCGACAGCCCCGATCACACCGACGCACAGGCTCAACCCGATCACGATCAAGCCGGCAAGAATGCAACTCCATTTGGCGACCGCCTCGGATTTCGCCGACTGATACCTCATGAAGGCATCGTAGGACACGGAGATAGAGAGGAGGAAAGGGAGAATGAGGAATATGGCCCGGGATCCCATTCCCGAGGTCGACGGTCACTACGCCCCACATTCCTCCTGCCGAGCTATAAAGCATGATGGCTACGGCGACGATGATGATCCCCTGAGTGTATCCGAAGCCGAAGATCGTCATAATGGAACCGGCAGCCATCAACTGAGCTACGAAGATTCCGAGCAAGCTCGGGATATTCGACATCCATCCCCAAACCCGGACCCACTTCCTCTCCCCGTACCGAGAACTGAAATAATCGAGGGGCACGTACCCCCCCTGTCTCCTCATTTTCGACGCTACGAGAAGGCCAGCCAGGATTAGTCCACCCCCACATCCGAGCCCGTACCAAACCCCTGGCCACGCACCGAACTGAGCCGCCATGGCCGAACCGCCGAGGATGACTCCGGCTCCGAGCTGGACGGCAGCCAGTGTTGCCGTGGTAAGTGGGAGTCCGAGATTTCTTCCGGCGACGAGGAAGTCCGAGGCCAGAGCCACCCGCTTGCTCATGACTACGCCGAGGACGATCAGTGCCGACAAATAGGCGATGACGACCAGCGCCAGAATGGTATCGTCGGGCATCGGTGTCCTGCTCTTGGATGAGCGGAGCGGCGCGACCGGGGAGGTCGCGCCCTCATGCATCCGCGAATGCTACCTCCAGGTGCTCCGTTCGGCCAGGTGACTCGCTCTTGGCATGACTCCGGGGTGGTTCGGGTGGTGTCCGGCACCCGGCGGTCCCATCGGTCCTCTTGACACGATTGGATAAATTGTACTATATAACCATAACAATAGTACTCTAGCACTTTCATCAAGTCAGCGCCTTGGAAATCTCAATCGACCAGAAGAGCGGAGTCCCCCTTTACCGGCAGATCATCGAATCGGTGAAGTTCGCTATCGCCCGAGGTGCTCTCACCCCAGGGGACAAGCTGCCAACGGTTCGGGGGCTCGCCGTGGACCTGGAAGTCAACCCCAACACCGTCATTCGAGCCTATCGAGAAATGGAGATCGAGGGTGTTCTGGACCCTCAGCAGGGATCGGGAACCTTCGTTACCGACGACCGGCCCGAGATCGATGCCTTGGAACGGCGCCGGATGCTCGACCAGATCCTGACAGAACTCCTAGCCAGGGCTTCAGGTTACGGGTTCACCCTGGACGAAGTGCTGGACGGGCTCCGCAAGCTAAAAGAGGAGTAGACATGACCCGACCGTCGAGAAGATCAGCTCCTGGGGGGTCAGCTTTCCCCATCTCCTTCGAGAGATTCGCTGCCTCCAGTCGTGCCGATTTCCGCTTTGCGCCCCTGAATGTTCTGCTGTTGGTGATGATCTCCGTGGCCGGACTCACGGTTCATCTGAACGTTCATGAATTCACCATGGAGGCCGTGGCGCTTTCCCTCGGCTCGGCCCTGGGCCTCTCAGTACTCTTGCGGTGGTCCCAGGTATGGGAGGCCGTTGTCATCCTAGGCACTGGCACCTGTCTGGCCATCTTCCTTCAGCTCCGCCCAGACAGCGAAATCCTGCTGATATCCACCATCATTGGGCTAATCGTGGCGCCCTCCATCCAGATCGCCTACCAGTGGGAGCGAGCGGTCCTCCTTCGGTTTGGCAAATTCTGCGGCCTCCGGAAATCGGGCCTGTTCGTCATGGTTCCGGTGATCGACAAGGTGGCCCAGTTCGTGGACCAGAGAATTCGGGTCACCGATTTCAACGCCGAAACGACCCTCACAGCCGATACGGTCCCCGTAAACGTGGACGCCATTGCCTTCTGGATGGTGTGGGATGCGGAGAAGGCGGTGCTGGAGGTCGAGAGCTACGGTTCGGCTGTGGTGATGGCAGCCCAGACCGCCCTCCGTAACGGCATTGGGAAAAACGACCTGTCGGTCCTGCTCTCCGAGCGGGACCGGCTGGGCCAAGAGATTCAGGAGGTGCTTGCCCAGAAGACCAACGCATGGGGCGTCACCATCGAGGCCGTAGAGATTCGTGACATCATCATCCCGAAAGCCCTGGAGGACGCCATGTCCCGCCAGGCACAGGCTGAGCGGGAGCGCCAGAGCCGCATCATCCTCGGCACCGCGGAAACGGAGATTGCTGAGAAGTTCGCCAAAGCCTCGGAGCACTACCGGCAAAACCCCGTCGCCCTCCACCTTCGAGCCATGAACATGGTCTACGAGGGGCTGCGCCAGAAAGGCTCCATGATCATCGTGCCGTCCACAGCTGTGGAGACCATGGGCCTCGGAGCCTTGGGAGGACTGACTGCTTTCGGGAAGGGAGGAGACGAGGATGTTTCTGATCCCAACACCCAGCCGTCCGGTGATTTGGGCATGGATTCGACCCCGCCTGAGTCCGCCGGATAGGGCCGACGCTGACCCCTCTGTGACGGAAAACCAGGGGCGGAAGGGAAGTCGAGATGGGAGACCCGATCTCCCCTCTGTGGGCCCGTCCCTTCCGCCCCAGGGCCCTCCGGGCTAGATCCCGGCCGCTGACCCGGCACCTTCTGGTCCGGGTCAGTAACCTATCCTCCCATTGGTAGGGAATCCCCTCACTGTGCGTATTACTGGTAGAGGGGAGAGCCGGCAGGACGTGCCCGGTTTCAACCGTCATCCCTGTCGGCGCCCTATCCTTCCCGCGCCGCATCCCTATGCGGTCGGAGCTTGGCTCGATGAGGAGGCATGGGACGATGGATGAAGACCGTAACCGGTTCGACACTTCCGAAGGAATCAGCCGCAGAAGGTTTGTCCGGGTTTCAGCCCTGGCTGCAGGCGGTGCCGTTCTCGGGGCATGCGGCGATTCGCCAACGGGCCCCTCGGATCCCACTGCCCGGGTGGCTGCCGTCACCGGGACCGACCTCGCTGTTATGGCCAGGGAGGTGATGGATCGTCTCGGCGGCATTCAAACCGTGGTCAACCAAGGCGAGACCGTCTTCATCAAGCCCAACATGGTTTCGCTTCCCTGGGCCGAGCAGGGCAACAGCTTTACCGGTGGAGAATGCACCAAACCGGAGCTTGTTGTGGCCGTGGTTGAAGAATGCCTGCGGGCGGGGGCGTCTGAAGTGGTTGTGGGGGACGGATCCCACGCCCTGGAGCTGCCCTGGGACCGCGCCATAACTCTCAACGGGTCTACCAACCTGGCCGCGGAGATGGACCGACTCAGCGCAGAATACGGTCGGCCGGCAAGGGTCGCCTCCCTGGAGGTCGACTCCCCGGAGTGGGTGGAGGTTCCGTCTACAACCTATCTCGGCACCATTCTGGTCTCGAGCCTGGTGGCTAACGCGGACCGGGTGATTTCGATTCCCGTCGCGAAAACCCACTCCTGGGCCCAACTCACCCTTTCCCTCAAGAACTTCATCGGCGTCGCGCCACTCTGGCGGTATGGCGACCTCCCCAACGGGATCCCGGACCGGGGAGTCGTGTTCGACCACAGCAGCCCCGGGGCCATCGCTGCCATCTACCTCGACATGGTACGAGGTATCCAACCGGACCTGGCCATCATCGACTTCTCTATCGGTATTGAGGGGAATGGGCCAAACCGGAGCCATGGCGGACGCACGGTGGACATGAGGGAACGCTTGGGGTCCTACCTGCTTCTGGCCAGTACGGATCTGGTGGCAGCCGATGCCACAGCCGCCCGGATTATGTCCCATGACCCCGGGAAGATGGTGCAACTCGGCATGGGATATGAGATGGGCTTGGGAGAGATGCGAAAGAACCGCATCGAGGTGATTGGGCCACACCTCTCCGAACTGCGAGTGCCTTGGGCCCAAGCCCAAGTTGGAGGCCAGGCGCTTCTGGCCGACGCCAGCCGTCAAAAACAGCCCTGTCGGGGAAGCCTGCTTTACGGGTAGGAAGAGGACCCGGGCAGGTTTCATCGAGGAGATGAGGGTGGAGTAGGGACTCTCTGCCAAAACCAAGCTGCCGTTTACTAGGTGGATGCCAAGGTGATAGAGTGGCTCTGGCAGGGGAGTTGGAGAGCCCCCACTGAAAGCCAGGGGGTTGGGCCTTTTCACCATCAAGGGACCGCATGTTCAACAAGGACTGTGTCAACGAAGGCTCACTTCTGCTCATTTGTATCCTCACCGTAGCCGTCTTCCATTCCCCCCTTGTAGGCCAGCAGGTGTCGATCACCCCAGCCTCGGCGCCGATTGTGATTGACGGGCGCCTTGGCGAAGAGGAGTGGGCGGGTGCGGGATTTGTCACCTCTTTCACGCAACTGCAGCCTGCGGTAGGGGAGGCTGCCTCCCAGCGTACGGTCATCCATGTCATGTATGACGACCGCATGATCTATTTCGGCATCGACAGCCGGGACACCAATCCAGCCGAGATCTCCAGAACCGTCACTCGGCGGGACGGAGAGGTTTGGGAGGATGATGCCGTCGCTCTGATCCTCGACACCTTTGATGACGACAACAACGCCTACGTGTTCATGGTGAACTCACTGGGCACGCAACAGGACGAACGTTGGGCCGACAACGGTCGCACGCGTGACGTCAAATGGGATGCGACCTGGTTGTCCGCGGGTTTGGCGAATGCCGATGGATGGACGGCGGAGGTCGCAATTCCTTTTGAGGCAGTCCGATTCGACAGGAATACCGACCGCTGGGGCTTCAATGCCATTCGGTACCTCCCTAGAAATCTCGAGCAAAGCCATTGGATTCCAGGGCTGTCCGAGTGGTTCCGTAATGCCGAGATCAGCAGTATTAGCGGTCTAGACCTGACCGAAGTCGTCACCAAGGACTACACCGTCATCCCGTATGTTCAGTACGCCTTCACCGAGAAGGAGGAACCCAAGGGGGAGTTCGGCCTCGACCTCCGATACAGCCTGTCCAGCAACCTCGGACTGGACCTGACCTTCAATCCGGACTTCGCCACCATCGAAGCCGATGTGGAGCAGGTCAACCTGACCCGTTACGAACGGGCCTACCCGGAGAAGCGCCCGTTTTTTCTGGAGGGCGCCGAAAACTATTCCACTCGAATTAAGCAGTTCTATTCCCGGCGCATCGGAGAGATACCCTGGGGAAGCAAGATCAACGGGAAGATCGGTCGTTGGAGGATCAATGCCCTGGCGACCATTTCCGATTCCTCGGCCGTGGCCGCCTCGAGTTCGGGGAAAGACGCGTTCTATTCCGTTTTCCGGGTCAGCCGGGAGGTCAGCAACGCTTCCAACATTGGTCTCATCGGCGCCAACCGTACCTACGACGGGGAGAACGAAGGTTCGTTGGGGCTTGTGGGGACCCAGTTCTTCTCCCAGTACCTCGGCATGACCACCCAGGTCATCAAATCCTATGGCGACCACAGTGACGGTTCGTGGACCTATTTCTTTAGACCGTCCTACGACTCCCAGACAGGCCACTTCCACGTCCGCTACACCGACGTGGGTGAAAACGTCCGTGAGAACATGAACCAGATCGGGTTCATCCGGGATGACAACCGGCGGGAGGTGGATTCCAATATACGAAAACAGTTCTGGATCAACCGATATGGTCTCCAGGACCTGACGCCCTCTGTCAATTACAACCGGTACTGGAGTCAGACCGGCGACCTACGGAGCTGGGAGATC
>JBDHMC010000165.1:0-5592 GCA_039656355.1 Gemmatimonadota bacterium
GGTGGTTGTTGTCTTCCGTCCTCCTTCCGTGCAGCAGAAAGTCCCGAACGATAAGGTAGGTCTCCTCGTGATCCAGGAGACCTTGGTGGGTTGGGCAGCAGATCACACGATCCCCGATGCCAAGCAGAGTGGCTCCATACCCCGGGACCACCGTCAGGTCTAGCGGCGTCCGGATCGTGAGAGCGTTCACCCAACTCTGGGGCCATCCGCCGGTCTGGAGCCCCTGCAGGAAATCGCTTTCGGGAACCATCTCCGGTCCCCCCTCGCCCCAGGCCAGGTAGGCGGTAACCGTACCCTGGAAGGGGGTGGCGAGAAAGACCATTCGGTTTACGGGGAGAAGAGACCCTCGTTCCTGAAGAAGGACCCATGCAGCCAGCCCACCCATGGAGTGAGCCACAACATCCACCTCCGTGGCCCCGGTTTCGATCAGGACAGACTGGATAGCCTGTCCAAGCTCGGCAGCATGATCCACGCTGCTCCCCACAGGATCAACGAATTCCAAGGGAAAGATGTCCGCCTCTTCCCACCCATCTCGAACAAGCCTCTCTTTTAAGGCCATCATATCCAGAGACCGGCCCAGCCACCCGGGGACAAGAAGAACTGGCCGACGTTCTAGGGCCACATCCTCTCTCTGAGATCCCGGCGCCTCTTGAGCGAAGCCGAGCATACTCCCGAGGAGTACCAGCCAAAACCCTGTCTTCAAGCGCTTTGCCTTCAAAGGCCTCTCCCGTATCTTCTTTCATCGGCCAGCTCAGGCGCCTGGGGCCGGCCTCTCTTCTCATTCATTCGGAGCCGTCCGGGATGTCGGAAGACATTGGTAAGGGTCGCTGGGCCCTGATCTTGGGTGCATCCAGTGGCTTTGGTGAAGCATGTGCCAGGGCACTGGCTGAAGTCGGGTACAACATTTTCGGCGTCCACTTGGACCGCCGGGCCGGCCTGGAGCATGTGAAAACCCTTAAAGCGGACTTGGAGAGCACCGGGCAGAAGGCGCATTTCTTCAACATCAATGCAGCGGACCCTGAGAAGATGGAGGGTGCCCTCGAGGAAATGAAGGGTCTTCTGGGCGAGGGAGAAGATATTGGGGTGCTTATGCACTCCTTGGCCTTCGGCACCCTTCGACCTTATGTGGGCGAAGGCTCCGTTTCCTCGAGCCAAATGGATATGACTCTCCGGGTCATGGCGCACTCCCTTGTCGACTGGACTCAGGCCACCGCCCGCAGAGAGATGTTGGGTAAGGACGGGCGAATCTTCGCCATGACGTCCTCAGGGTCCAACAGAATTATTCCCAGCTACGGCCCCGTCTCCGCCGCCAAGTCCGCGTTGGAGTCACACTGCCGGCAGCTCGCTTACGAGATGGCCCATCTCGGGATCACTGTGAATGCCTTGCGTGGTGGC
The DNA here is from genome assembly GCA_039656355.1 of Gemmatimonadota bacterium. Taxonomy (GTDB): domain Bacteria; phylum Gemmatimonadota; class Gemmatimonadetes; order Longimicrobiales; family Gaopeijiaceae; genus JABDNZ01. The sequence continues at coordinate 1,396 of JBDHMC010000165.1, forward strand.
GTAACCGACACTCCCGCCCTCCGGAAAATCCCCGGCAACGAAATCCTCATCGAAGGTGCCGCGGCGAAGAACCCCTCGGGCCGCCTCACCACCCCTGAAGACGTGGCCGATGCGGTGGTTTCCCTCTGCTCCCCCAGGAGCCGCTGGATCACGGGGAACGTCATCAACGTGGATGGCGGGGAAGAGGTCGTAGCCTAGGAGCAGGGCGTACGACCCCCTTCTATTCGGCCAGGGCCTCCTCGATCACCAGCTTGAGGCGTGGCACCACCCAATTCATCTGCTCCTCGGTTATCACCAGCGGGGGGGAGATCTCCACCACATGCCCAGCAGCCCCGGCGGGGAGGACGAGAATTCCCTCCTGGAGGGCGAGGGTGGCAACCCTGACGGCTGCCCTCTTAATGGGAGTGGTCGACCCGGGATGCCTCAGGTCCACGCCCAGGAGAAGTCCTCTGCCCCTCACTTCACGCACCTCTGGGATCCCTTCCAACGCCGTCCTGAGAAGAGCCAGGAGTTGTTCCCCCAATACCCTGGAACGGGCCACCAAGTCCCCGTTCCTCAGTTCCTCCAAAAAGGATAATCCGGCGGCGCAAGAAAGAGGGTTCCCAAGGAAGGTGCTCGTGTGGATGGCTTCTCCCCGACTCGGCGGCCAGGCGTCCATGATTCTCGCCGGTCCCACGCACGCACTCAGGGGCAGGCCACCGCCCAAACCTTTTCCAAGACAGAGGAGGTCTGGAACCACCCCCTCATGGAGAAACGCGAAGAGCGCTCCTGTTCGGCCGAGACCAGTGAAGATCTCGTCGAAGATCAAGAGGGCTTTGGCGTTCCAGGTCAGATCCGCCAAGGCCTCCAGGTAACCCGGAGGCGGAATCCGAACCCCGGCCCTGCCCTGAATCGGCTCAATGATCACCGCTCCCACCTCATCCCCGCCGTCACCTTCCCGGAGAAGCCACCGTACCCTGTCCAGGCTCTTTTTGATGGCCCTAGCCCCATCCCCCGAGTCGGGGAGAGGAGCGAAATGGACTCCCTCGTAGAGACGGGAGAGAAAGGGGCCTCGGAAATCCTCCCGGTGCGTCGTAGCCAAGGACCCCAGGGTAAGACCGTGGTAGCCCCCCTCAAAAGCGAGAATCCCGGGCCTCCCCGTAACGAGGAGGGCCGTTTTCAGGGCAGCCTCGACAGCTTCCGAGCCAGACGAACCCAAGATCGCCCGGGAGTCGGGCCAGGGCCCCAAGTCGGCCAACGCCTCCAAGAATTCCACCTTCTTGGCTGGCGGATGTACGTCCCCCATCCCATGGATTAGGCGAGCCGCCTGATCCTGGATTCCGGCCACTACACCTGGGGACGTGTGGCCTGCCGCCGAAACACCAAATGCCCCGGTGAGGTCCAAGTAGACGTTCCCGTCAACATCCCGAACGTTGGCCCCTTTGGCCTCCTCCCAGAACACCGGGAAGTCGGGGGTGAGGTGAGTGATGTTCCGGGACTCGACGTGGGCGAGACGCTCAGCCATCTCCAGGGATCGGGGACCCGGGGGAGCACTCTGAATCCGCGGTAGGAGGCCTCCGAGCTCCTCAATCAACGGTCTTCTCAGCCCCCTTCGGTTCGCCGACTGTCGACCACCCCTCCATCCGAGTCGAGCCCCAGAAGAAGACCGCCGCCACTACCGCGAGGGCGAAGACCGCTCCCAAGGCACCGGACATCTCCACCCCCCAATACCAGGCAGAAATGAGAAGGGCTAGACAGGAGGCCGCCAATACGGACCTGGCACCCCGTGGGAGGCTGAACCACAGACCCAACCCACCAACGGCGGCTACGGTAAGGGCCGCCGTTGTTGGGCCGGTGTTCAGGGCCTCCAGAGTGGTGAAGAACCCGAAACCGATTCCGATGAGCACACAGAGCGCCAACTGGTGCTCGTACCAGTCTCGGCGGAGGTGGATCGGAGCACCGTCATGCAGCCCCCAAAGAGAGAGACCCGCGACGATGACCAGCCAGACGTCCATGGGGTAGATCGTACCCTCATCCAGCTCCCAAATGATGCCCGCACTGGAGACGACCAAAACCACGGTGCTGAAGAGTAAGGCCAGAAAGACACTCAAGACCCAGCTCGGCACCTCCGGATCTCTGAGTCGATAGACCAGGACTCCCAACCCCACCAACATCACCCCATCCAGGATCCAAAGCACCATCTCTTCATTCAAACCGAGTGCTCGATCAAGGAAGACGAAGAGGAAGAGGAAGGAGAGGGCTGCCTGGAAACCGGCCATCACCCCGTGCTCCCGAACGGCTGTCCAGAAGAGAGGAATCGGCAAAAGAAGACCCAGAACCCCGACGCACCACCCACCCATCGTCCCATCACTCCAGGCCTGCTCCGAATAGAAGAGGGCCATGAGGATGAGGATGGACCCAGCGATCTGAAGCAGAAAGGCCACGGGCATCCATTTCCCCGAGGCCGGGAGGCGTAGGCCCAGCCCGAGAATAAGGAAGCCAATGACTGCAAGGGTGACGGACTGGCCGGCGTATCCCATCTCCGGCCACGCCCAGGCCAGGAAGGTGCTCCCTGCTACGATCAGGACAGCCCCCCCCGTCGCCGCCAACAAGTACTGGGACCACTTGCGGCTCTCCCCGCGGACTTCGTCCTCCACTTCCTCCCGCAGAGTTCCGACCAACTCCCGGCTGAGAAGACCCTTCCCTTCCCAACGACTCAAAGCCCGAAGAACGGGATGCGAGGTCCTGGCCATGGATTCCCCCCAAATCTGAGACTGGCTTCCCCACCGGCTCCCCACCGGCTCCCCACCCCCGCAAGGTCCGGCCAGGAGGTTCCTGTTGCAAGAAGCAAGTTCTCCAAGGCCCATTGGCCCATGATGCCACAGGGATCCTGGCAGCCCCAGAAGCCACCCTGTAGCTTCCCGGTGTTGCTATCCAAAAGAAGGCACGCTTCTTCGAAGGGGAGCCGCTCCATGTGGGACAAGAACGCCAAGAAAAAGATCGGTGATCGGGAGCTGAGGCCCGAGAGCTTGATGATGAGTTACGGATACCGTCCGGATTGGTCGGAAGGGGCTATCAAGGCACCCATTTTTGCCACCTCCACCTTTGTGTTCAAAAGCGCTGAGGATGGAAAGGCCTTTTTCGCACGGGCCTACGGTCTGACGGAACCCGATCCAGACGTTGAAACAGGGCTCATCTACTCACGGCTGAATAATCCCAGTCTGGAGATCTTGGAAGACAGGCTCACGCTCTGGGACGGAGCTGATTCGGCAGCGGTTTTCGAAAGCGGCATGGCCGCCATTTCCACAACGGCCCTCACCTACCTCCGCCCCGGGGACCTGGTGGTGTTCAGCGAGCCCTCCTACGGGGGTACGGAACACCTCTTCCACGAGATCCTACCTCAATTCGACATCCGGGTAAGGTGTTTCCGTTCCTCGGACGGAGAGGAGGGAATCCGGAGAATTCTGGAGGAGGAGGACAACAAGGAACGCCTTCGGATGATCTATGTGGAAACGCCGTCCAATCCCACCAACGATCTGGTGGACATCGAGGCGTGCGCTCGGATCGCACGAGAGTTCGATACCGAGGAGAAGCGGGTGATCCTGGCCGTAGATAACACCTTCCTCGGCCCCGTCTTCCAACACCCCCTCAAGCATGGAGCCGACCTGGTCATCTACTCCCTCACCAAGTACGTAGGGGGTCATTCCGATCTCATTGCCGGTGCAGTTCTTGGAAGCACGGACGATGTGGACATGGTGAAAGGAACGAGGACGTTCTTCGGGAATATCCCCGGCCCATTCACCGGCTTTCTCCTTATGCGGAGCTTGGAAACGCTGAAGATCCGCATGATTGAGGCAACGGATAATGCCAAAAAGATGGCGGACTTCCTCACTAGCCACCCGAAGGTGGCTAAAGTGAGTTACCTGGGTCTCTTGAAAGAGGGCGACGAAGGCTTCGACATCTTCCAGCGACACTGCACCGGAGCCGGCTCGATGATCGCCTTCGAGGTCCACGGGGGTGAGGCGGAAGCCTTCCGGTTCCTTAACGCCCTGAAGCTGATAAAGCTCGCCGTAAGCCTGGGAGGAACCGAGTCCCTGGCAGAGCACCCGGGTGCCATGACCCATTCAGACATTTCCGCCGAAGACCAGGTGAAGATCGGCATCATGCCGGGGATGGTTCGGATTTCCGTGGGATTGGAAGACCCCGACGACTTGATCG
>JBDHMC010000166.1:0-5521 GCA_039656355.1 Gemmatimonadota bacterium
CCGCGCGAAGCGTGGTCTCTTCGTTGGGAGTTCTCGCCGTAGCGCACGGCTATGCCTTCGAACTCCCGCCTACCATATGGCCCCGTGGCGCCCGTAACGCGGCTCGCCCCACTTTCGCAACAGCCTTCTAGACCAGCATCAGAAGGTCAGACAGGATTCGCAGAAAGTTAAGTTGCTCCTCCACCCCCCCTCCCGCCCCCGCCGTCGTATCCATCTGTGAGTGTGAGAAGAGGCCTGTGAGGTACACGCGGATATCAGCTGTTTGAGGGAAGGCTTCAGCCAATCGTAGGGTTTCGGAAAAAGGGATCAAGCGATCTCCTCGCCCGTGGACGAGGCGAACGGGCACGGAAATCCTATCCAGGAAGGGGACAGGCTCTGAGTGCGGTGTGGCTCTCCGAGCGGCGTCGGCCAACGCCGGCGCAAGCTGACTGGTTAGCTCCCTGGCGGGGGGATGGCCGGTGGGAGGAGCGAAGGCCCGGAAGAGATCCTGTCGTGAGGGGTGGATCTCTCGAAGGAGTTCCTCCTTCATCGAATCGTAGCGGGACTCCCATGCCCCGACCTGAAGATCCCCGGCCTTTCTGGCGAGGGTAAGAAGGCCATGAGCTACATCCCCTGCGTCTTCGAAGCCTGGCACGCTGGTAAGGTAGTTTCCGCCTACGATCCACCTTCCGTAGGGGTCCGGATCCGCCACGTGGACCTTCCCCTCCCATTCGTGCTCCCCCTGGAAGAGGAAATGGATGGTCCGGTCCAGATTCCCATATCCTCCGAACCCGGCAACCCCTCGAAGACGGCCCTCCAGGGAAGGGTCGGTGGCAGCCAGGAGTACTTGAGGTACTCCCAGGGAGAACCCCATAACCCCAATTCGGTCTGGAAGAATCCCATCCATTCCTGCCAGGTGAAGGACCGACGTGCGGATGGTTGCAGCGGCTTCATCCGGGGCCAGGCGCAACTCCCTCCACTCGGGGATCTCGGGGACGAGCACGGCGGCTCCGGTTCCCGCCAATGCTCGGACGAACCTGAGAAGCATTGGGTGGCTGCGGCCGGGGCGGGTGACGCCGTGGAGCACGACCCATCCTGGAAGGGGAGACCGGGCGTAGTTGGGGTGGACGAACGTGGCTGGAACCGAGCGGTCCCCTCGCTGGACCTCCACCTCGTCTTCTTGAATCCCGGTGGCCCCACCCCTCCATTTCCAAGCGAAGCTCAGGGCACGTTTGAGTCCGACGATCATGAGAAGAACCTATCGGTTTTCCAATTCCCTTCGCCACCCACTATGTTGCTCTCGCACCGTCTTCATCGGTGCTCCGGCCCAGGTTTCCAGCGCATGATTCCCTCAAAAGAGAGGATTCCATGATGAAAAGAGCCGTGGTCCTTCTTCCGCTATTGTTTGGCGCTTGCCAGGCACAAGCCCTCCCGGAGCAGGAACCTGTAACCCGGGAAGCCATCAACTCTCAGCTCCCGGGCCGACCCTATTCCCAGGCCACGAGGGTGGGTGACACCTACTACTTCTCGGGGAAATTGGGTGTCACGGAAGAGACCCTGGCCCTGGAAACCGGACGCATCGAAGTGGAGACCCGGAACATCATGGAGAGCTTCCGGGAGCTTTTCCAGGAGCTGGGCGTGGAGTTCAGTGATGTAGTGAAAGGCACCGTCTACCTAGCGGACGTCGGCGACTACGACGGGATGAACCAGGTGTACGGTGAGTTCTTCCCGGACAACCCGCCTGCTCGCGAGTGCATTGCCGCTGGGCAGATCCTGAGTGATGGGCTGGTGGAGATCAGCTTTGTCGCGGTGGTTTCGGAGTGACAGTCCCGAGGCCTCCTGACTCAGCGAGATCCCCGACCCTGAACCGCCGGGGTTTCTTGGCGTTCCTGGGAGGCACGGCGCTTGTTTGGCCAAGGACCTTGGAGGCTCTTTCGCGGGAACTCCAGGTGGGTGGGGAACCTGACGACGAGAGTTACTGGGCCTTCGTCAAGGATCAGTTCCTGATCCCCCGTGACCGGATCTACCTGAACAATGGGACGCTCGGGCCCTCCCCGGCGGTAGTGGTGGATGCGGTGGCCGAGCATGCCCGACGGGTCGCCTCCACTTATCCTCCAGGCGTCAATTGGGATGACCTGAAGAACTCCGTTGGGACATTCCTGGGGGCGGAACCCGAAGGGTTGGTGTTCCCGAGAAACACTACCGAGGCCATGTCGTTTGTGGCTCAAGGCCTTGATCTGGAGCCGGGTGAGGAGATCCTCACCTCCGACCACGAGCACATCGGAGGTCTTTGCCCCTGGCAACTGGTGAGTCAGCGGGGAGGCCTGAAGCTCCGGACCTTTTCCCTTCCCGTGCCCCCTCGGTCATCGGGGGAGCTCTTAGAGGTGATCAAGGGTGCGATTTCCCCGGAAACGCGGGTTCTGAGCTTGTCCCACGTCACCTTTACTACCGGGGCCCTCCTGCCAGTGGAGGAAGTTGCACGGAGCTGTCGGGAACGGGGCATCATCTTCGTTGTGGACGGTGCCCATCCACCCGGCATGTTGGCCCTGGACCTCTCCTCCTGGCGGCCAGACTTTTATGCGTCCTCTCCCCACAAGTGGCTCCTGGCCCCCCAGGGTTCGGGGCTCCTGTATCTGGATGAGGAGTGGAGGACCCGCCTATGGCCCACTTTGGCCTCAGGCGGGTGGGACGACCTAGCTCTGGGGGCCCAGCGGTTCAACCATCTGGGGACCTTCGACGAATCCCGAATGGTCGGACTACTTGCGGCGGTGGAGTTCCTCGACACTCTGGGAATGGCCAGGGTGGAGGCGAGGATCCGATACCTCAGGAAACGGCTGGAGGAGGGACTTAGATCCATGCCCGGCGTAGAAGTCAAATCGCCGGATCAGGAAGATTTGTCCACTGGGATGGTGTCGTTTGCCATGGAAGGGGTGGATTCCCTGGCCCTCCAGCGACACCTTGCTCGGGTGGCGGCGGTCCGGACGCGGGTCATTTCTGAGTACGGCTACGGCTGGATGCGCCTCTCTACTCATGTTTACAACGTTCCGGGAGAACTGGACCGTGTGATCGAGCTCCTGGACGATGTGAGGCGAAATGGGCTTTCATAGGAGCCTGTTTCCCCTTCGCCGCCGGCCACTTCGTTGGCCGGACAGGCTCTCAGCTGGTTCACCAAAGGAATCTGATCTGGATGACCGAGTATAAACCTCCGTTCCGAGCCGCTCTGGTGGCGGGCTTTGGCGTCCTTGGCCTCTACGTTCTAACGCTCAGCCCCTCCACTGCCATGTGGGACACAAGCGAGTACATCGCTACCGCCCACATTCTCGGACTCCCACACCCTCCGGGGAATGCTCTGTTCGTAGCTTTGGGGAGAGCGTGGAGCGTCCTCCTGTCGTGGACAGGCCTCCCCGTGCCCGTTCGCATCAACCTTCTGGCTGCCGCCACAAGTGCCATATCCGCTGGTTTTTACTTCATGGTCGCCCATCGCGTTCTTTGGGGCCTCTTCCAACGCACGGGGGAGGGCGACGCCACCGGCGGGGATACCAAGCGGTTCGTCGCCCCTTCCTGGACGCCGATGGTGGGAGCGGGTATCTCGGTGCTTCTCTCCGCGACGGCTTTCACCGTATGGAACCAATCCACGGTGAATGAAAAGGTCTATACCGTCAGCGTGGCCATCATCGCCGCCGTTGTGTGGTTGGCCCTGCGTTGGATGGACAAAAGGGAGGAGGAGGGAGGGATCAGGTACCTCTTGGCGGCTTTTTACCTGATGGCTCTCGGGTCCACAAATCACCTGATGTCGGTTCTTCCTCTTCCGGCTCTCGGGCTCTTCGTTCTCCTGGTCAGTCCCGCCGTTTTGTTGAAAAGGGACCTTTGGGTGAGGGGGGTGCCCTTGGTCCTCATCGGAATCTCCTTCAATTTCTTTCTCCCTATTCGAGCGGCTCAGGACCCGTATATCAACGAGGGTGATCCCACCTGTGAGGGAGTAGTCGAGGCTGCGGTGTCCGTCTTCACCAATGGTCGGGCCGGATGTGAGGCACTCTCTCTGTCACTCTCACGATTCCAATACCAAAAGCCTCCTCTTTCAGACCGTCAGGCCCCAATCGGCGACCAACTTCTGACGTATATCCAATACTTCGACTGGCAATGGGCCAGAGGGTTGGACCCGTCGGAGTTGCCACGGAGCGGAAGGAATCCGGTGACCCTGGTTTTCTTTGTCTTAGGGCTCTGGGGGCTCTGGCTGATATGGAGGGCGGATCGAGGCGCCTTTTACCTTCTGGGGGGACTCACCCTCACGGTCACCCTCGGGTTGGTGTTCTACCTCAACTTCAAATACGGATATTCCCTGGCCCCTGAGGTCCAGACACAAACCCTCCATGAGGTGAGGGAACGGGACTACTTCTTCATTGCGAGCTTCGGTCTTTGGGGTGTACTCGCCGGCTTGGGGCTGACGGCTCTTTGGCTCCGAATCTCCGAATCCCTCACCGGAGCCAGGCGGCAGCTCATGGCGGCGCCGGTGCTCCTGATCGCGTTCATCCCCCTGGGGTCCAACTGGGCTTGGGCCACCCGGGCCGGAGACTATTCCACTCGCGATTGGGCCTACAATCTGTTGATGAGTGTGGAGCCGTACGGGATCATCTTCACGAACGGGGACAATGACACCTTTCCCCTTTGGTATCTTCAAGAGGTGGAGGAGATCCGGCAGGATGTGACGGTGGTAGTGGGGCAGTACCTCTATACCGACTGGCACCCCAAACAGCTTCGAGAGATGACAAGTCCGGGTCGCCAACGGCCCTTCCGTCCGGAACAGGTCGGAGGCTTGTACGATGCTCCGGAGACCCTACCTCAAAACCCGATTCTAAATCTAGAGCCGGAGGAGATCGATCAGATCACCGGTGGCAGCTACTCCGACGAGGTGACGCTTTCCCTGGGGCCGGTTACGGTCCAATATCCGGCGAACACCTACCTGGACCGAATGGACCAGATCGCCCTGGCCATGATCTTCAACAGCATCCAGGAACGCCCCATCTACTTCGCCACTCCTTCAGGGCTTCTGGGGCGATTGGGATTGGGGCCTTGGGCCATACGCCAGGGTTTGGTGGCGAAGCTGGTTCCACGGGATCTGAGCGCTCCTCCGGCCCCCGGCCTCGTCAAGAACTCAACGGGGTACGGGGACGACTGGTTCGACATGGAGCGATCGCTGGCCTTGATGGAGACCGTCTATTCATTCCGTGGGTTCGAGAATCGAGAGATTTGGGCAGACAAGTCGACCCTGAACATCCCCTGGTATTTCTATCTCACCGCGGCGCAACTCGCCGACGCGGTCACAAGCTGGGAGAACGGAACCGAAGAACAGGTTCGGTCCCTCGTGGAGCGGTCTGAGGCGTTCCTTGTGACGGCTCAAGGCGGAAGTCGTACGTTCACGGAGGGCGGGGAGGGGGGGTAGGAGGTCAGAGGGTGTCGCCGAGACAAAAAAGAGCCCGGGGCGGTGAGACCCCGGGCTCTTTTTCCCCCGACGGTGGTGCGGCTGCTCCGGGCTACCTATCAG